>NZ_JAYKZZ010000016.1:0-250880 GCF_035818675.1 Parapedobacter flavus | reverse complement strand
TTGCCCAAACCGTATGGGGGCGAAGAAACATACCTGAAAAAAATATCGACCACCATGGGGCTACCTGACGAAAAACCCACAAAGCACATGGCATCCGATTCCATAGCGGTCCAATTCTTTTTGACCAGAAACGCGATGCTTGCCGAACTTGAATCTACCAGCCCAGACAAACCCGGGCATGCGCGGATTTTACATGCCATTAAAAGAAATTCGTGCCTTTGGTCAGCGGGAATACAGAGCGGTCGTCTAGTACCGGCAACCAGACGGAAAATGACGGTATTTTACAGTAGAGATCAAAATGGGGATATCCGGTCGTTGGATAGCCTCGAATACCGGCCTAGATAAGAAACAAAGTAGGAGTGGGGAACCGGCGTGCGCCCTTTCGTTTCACAGCAGGTAATCATTCGTGCATACGCAAAAACAACATGCTTTTGAACCATTTGAATGTTATTTCGTGCTATTGGTTCATTTTACACGATTCATACCCGTGTAACTATCAATTATAACCCTAAATATGTTTCCAAAAGAACAACAACTAGACCGGATGGATTGTGGCCCGACCTGCCTTAAAATCGTCGCTAAATATTACGGACGGTTCTACAGCATGCAATACCTCCGCGATCAATGTGGAATAACCAAAGAAGGCGTATCGTTGGGTGGAATCAGTGTTGCCGCAGAACATATCGGCTTCCGGGTCAGGCCGTTGAAATGTACAATAGGGCAGCTAAAAGAAAAGGTACCCCTACCTTGTATCCTACATTGGGCTGATAGCCATTTTGTCGTAATTATCCCTACTATGAATTCGGCTCAATAACGGGGCGGGTAAGAGAGATTTCATTGGTATCGCAAACAACGGTGAACTCGGCTGTTCCAACCGAGAATTACCTGCTTAGCATTGAACTTCCAGAAGGGCTCCTAACAAACTATGGAAACGAACTGGAATTTAAGTATGAGATTAAGGGCACCGCTGATATTGTAACCCGCGATCGACGCTTGATACAACGGATGTTTGACAGCCTTCGCTACTTAGCGAATAATTAGCCGCGGCGATTGACCAAATACCACTAGGTTTATGAATTATGTTACCGATATAAAACAAGCACCACTGCACGTATTGGAATGGATAAAAGACATTAGACACGTGGTCTTAGACATGGATGGAACGATTTACACAGGCAAAACGCTATTTCCGTATACCATAGCCTTTCTTGAAAAACTAAGAAAATGGGGGATATTTTCTTAAAACCCATCATCCCGAATATAAAAGGTTGTTTATCTAAGGCACGGCGAGCGTTATCGAACTGTTCGAGAATAACGGTTTCGTCGCTACCGCTGATACGCCCCACGATGACCCGGATGCATTGGTTGTCTCTTTCGATACAGGTTTGACCTATCCACGCTTGTGCCGTGCAGCATGGTGGGCAAAACAAGGAAAGCCCTATTTTGCAACCAATCCGGATTGGGTATGCCCCACCGATCAAGCCGTGGTATTGGTCGATTGCGGAGCAATATATGCCTGCATAGAAGCTGCTACGGGACGTAAACCGGATAAAGTCTTCGGGAAACCACAGCCCGAAATGCTAACCGAAATACTGACAGCTAATAATTTAGTACCAAACCAAGTGGCCATGGTCGGTGACCGCATCTACACCGACATGGTGATGGCGAACGTGGTGGACGTGTTCGGCATCCTAGTCCTTTCCGGGGAATCGACGTTGGACGACGCCAAAAATACAAATACACATTTTGATCTGGCGCTGCCAAGCATAGAGGAATTAGGCGAATTGATCGTGGTAGCACAACAGCCGAAATAAAAGTCTGCCACTTTTCCCGAACCTGCAAGCTGTTTTGAACACATTGCAGGCACATCAAACCAAACTACCTGTACTTCTCCCCAACCTGCAAGCTGCTTTGAACATACTGCAGGCACGTCAAACCAAACTACCTGTACTTCTCCCCAACCTGCAAGCTGCTTTGAATATATTGCAGGCACGCCAAACCAAGCGGTCTGCACGTTGACCCAACCTGTAAGCTGCTTTGAACATATTGCAGGCATGTCAAACCAAACGGCCTGCGCTTTCCCGCAACCTGCAAGCTGCTTGGAACGTATTGCAAGCAAGTCAAGCTAAACTGCCTGCACTTTTTATAAAACTGCTTGCAACCCTATGTTCCACGAATACTTACTTATTTAGCCTGAAAAACTGCCTTAAGACACTATATACCTCGTTTTATCAAGAAAAATCGCCAAAAACTGAATTAAAAAAGGTGTAAAAATGAGCCAGCAACTTTTTCGGCACCCCTCGAAATCTGGCCCATTTTTACACCTTTTCGCCTTTTCCATACCGCACCTTTGTGGGGTGCTAGTACATGTAGTAATTCATTAATTGTTTAACGCCAAAAAAAGAAACAAAATGGCAAAACCAATTTTCACAAGCAACAGCGAAGCAGGACTACTTCGCTATGCAGAACACATCTTTTTGAAGATGACAGAAAACGCGGACCTGTTCCCCGCACCCAATCCCGACCTAACAGTCCTGGAAAACGCCATCACGGCCTACCGCGAAGCGTATGCCGAGGCTACCTTCCGCGACAAGCGAGCGGTGATCCTCAAGAAGCAACAGGGTGAAGACCTGCAGGAGGTCATCTACCGCCTATCCCACTATGTGGATGGCGTGGCCCAGGGCAACCCGGCCACCATCCTGGCGGCGGGGTATGAGGTAGGGCAGCCCTCAACCAACCGGGTAGGACGCACACCTAAAGCCGAGAACGTGCGCGTGGAACACCTGCAGGTGGGCACCGGTATCCTGCAGTTGAGGGTGAAACCCTGGCGGCCGGCGCGCCTGTACCGCTACGAGTACCGCAAGGTAGGCTCGGAAGTATGGGATGGCATGCTCCACAGCAATTCGACCCTGCAACTCAGCGGACTCGACATGCTGAGTGAGTATGAGTTCCGGGTATCCTACATCGGCACGGATACTACCCCCAATTTCAGCGATGTGACCACGGCCATTGTGGTGTAACCCACTAAGGCGGAAAGCCGGGCTGGCCCGGCTTTCCGCCTTTTTATAACATCGAATGTATTTAAATCGTACTTTTATGACAACAAATATGGAAACGATAACCACCAAACACCCCCTGCGCACCATCACCCTGCGGTACGACCGCTCGAAGGAGGCCCCGGAATTCGAAATCGAAACCCTCCAATGTTACCACGAAATCCACGACCGCACCTACGATATGCTACAGCGCGTGCAACAGGGGAGAAAACTCGTGCCCAGGTTCCGGTACCGCATCGAAGGCATCGAACGCCTCCTCGAACAGGCTACTTATAAGTTCGACCACCTCAAGCGCATGATCGCCACCAATCCGGTACGCGATACGGTTTACGGCCAACTCAAAGCGTTGCTGGCCGACTTGGAAAGCACACTGGATGTGCTGGTACCGGAACTGATCGACGCGACCAAGGTATACATCGACTACGAGGAATATGGCATAGCAACGGACGAATGGATGGAAGAAACAGCGTTCCCCCAATTCCACGAAATATTTTCAAAACACGAAGATTGCTCGGTCGATGTCGTCCTCTTCGACCTCGAATTGGAAGACTTCCGGCACGAACTGGCGTTCGTAAAGAAACAGGAAAGGTTGTACCTAGACGAAATGAGCACCTTGGTCGACGATTTCACCGTGCTGAGCGACAGTGTTCAGGATCTCTTCGAAGCGGCTGGTGATTTCACTAGTTTTGTGTAGGTTTAAGGCATGAAATCCACTCCACCACTTTTCTCCAGAAGAAGCGCCCTGAAAGCTGTGGCAGCCGGCACCACGGCCGTCGTGGCTACGGGCATGTTCCAGCGCGTGGCTGCTACGGAAAAAATGAGTCAACAGCCACTAAAGGGCCGCATCAACCATTCGGTGTGCCGCTGGTGCTACCCCGATGTCCCATTAGCGGAGCTCTGTGCCGCCGCCAAGGAAATGGGCATCACGGCGATCGACCTGGTCGGCCCCAAAGAGTGGCCCGTACTGAAGCAACATGGACTGCATGCGGCCATGCCACACGGTGCCGGCAAAGGGATCACCGACGGGTTCAACGATCCCTCACTACACGATGAACTGGTGGCCAGTTACGAAAAACTCATCCCCCAGGTGGCGGCCGCGGGATATGACCAACTCATCTGCTTTTCGGGCAACCGCCGCGGGCTGGACGACGAGCAGGGCATCCGCCACTGCGCCACCGGCCTGAAACGCCTCATGGGCACTGCCGAAAAGCATCGGGTTACGTTGGTCATGGAATTGCTCAACAGCAAGGTCGACCACCCCGACTACCAATGCGACCATACCGCGTGGGGGGCCGCCCTGTGCGACGCCGTGGGGTCGGAACGGTTTAAGCTGCTCTACGATATCTACCACATGCAGATCATGGAAGGCGACGTGATCGCTACCATCCGCAAATACCACCCCTATATTGCCCATTACCATACCGGCGGGGTACCGGGGCGCAATGAAATTGACGAAAGCCAGGAACTCCACTACCCGGCCATCATGCGGGCCATTGTCGAAACAGGGTTCACGGGATACGTGGCGCAGGAATTTATTCCCAAAAAACCGGAACCGCTCAAATCATTGGCACAAGCCATCGCTATTTGTGACGTGTAAAATAGGTACAAGAGGTACAAAAATGAAAGATCTCCAAACGGGGAGAATGGAGACCTTTACTAACCAATTATAAACCTAAATTATGATGCCACAAAGATAGTGTATTTTTCACACTATGCAAATTATTTTTCATTTTTTTTCGAATCGGTGGTTTCGCGGGCCCGATCCGCGTGTCCAAGCGATTTCTGGGGTGCAATACGGTCGCGCACCAGTCGCTTCAGGGCCGTGATTTCCGGGAACCCGCCGTCCACTTTCCGATCCGCCAACGGGTGGCCGTCAACCGAAATACGGAATTCGCCCGCCGTTTCCGCAGGTTTCAGCAATACGCCGTTGAGCTCGTCGGCAAACGTGGTGAGCAGTTCGGAGGCCAGGTAAGACGACCGCAGCAGCCAGCCACATTTGGGGCAATACGTTATCGTGATGGTCGGTTTCATCGGGTTATGCTAGCACGGCCTGGTTGATGGCCAGCTGTTGGGCCACCTTGCCGGCAATGTCGAGAAATGCCGCCCGCGCCGGATTATCCTCATCCATCATCACGGGCAGTCCGTTGTCGCCCGAATCGCTGATGCTCTTCACCAGCGGGATCTCGCCAAGGAAAGGTGCCCCGAACCGTTCGGCCAACCGCTTGCCCCCATCCTTCCCGAAAATGTAATACTTGTTGTCGGGCAGTTCGGCCGGCGTAAAGTAGGCCATGTTTTCCACCACGCCCAGCAAGGGGATGTTGATGGAATCCATGAGGAACATGCCGATGCCGCGTACCGCATCCGAAAGCGCTACATTTTGTGGGGTGGTGACCACAACTGCCCCCGAAATGGGAAAACCTTGGGCCACGGTGATGTGCACGTCGCCCGTGCCGGGCGGCAAATCCACCACGAGGTAGTCCAATTCGCCCCATTCGGCATCGTTAAACAGCTGCTTAACGGCCGTGCTCACCATGGGCCCACGCCAAGGCACCGGCTGGTTGGGGTCGGTAAAGAAGCCGATAGACAGCAATTTCAGCCCATATTTCTCTATCGGTTCGATTTTTGTCTTACCGTCTTCGGTTTTGGTGGCCCGGGGGCGGGCACCCTCCACGCCAAACATGATGGGTACGGAGGGCCCGTAAATGTCTGCATCAATCAGGCCGGTCTTGGCACCGTTGGCCAGCAACGCCAGCGCAAGGTTGGCCGCCACGGTAGACTTGCCCACACCGCCTTTACCCGATGCGACAAGGATAATGTTTTTGATATTGGGCAACTGGCTACTCTGCATTCCGACGACCCGCGAGGTCATGTTGATGTCAACAGCGATGTCTTTATCGACAAAATGTGCAATGGCATTGCGGCAAGCATGCTCAATATGCCCTTTCAGCGGGCAAGCAGGTGTGGTAAGCTCCACATCAAACCGGATGGCCGATGGGGTGATTTCCACATTCTTGATCATATGGAGGGTTACTAAGTCTTTCTTGAGGTCGGGGTCGTCCACATGGCTCAATGCATGCAGCACCTGTTCTTTCGTAATCATGTCGGGTTCACTATGTATTATACTGTTACAAAACTAGCTAAAGCGAAACACAAACTTGTCATATCTTTGTTTTTAATCATAATTATCCCTTATTTAGGTGCCTAGTAAATCAGTTTTGGTGACAATCAATATCGTTAAGCAATTTTTAAACAGGATTACACGGAGGCAACTCATCGTCGGCGGCGCCATTATCGGCACGTTGGTGGTTGCGGGCATCGTTGCCGGCGCCATTGCCTACCACAAGCGGGAGGCCCTGCTGGCCGCCACATTGGCCCGTATACAGTCCAAGCTGGCCAACGAATACCAAATCGATCTCGAGGTTGGCAACGCCCATTTCTCGGGGCTTACCACGGTGACGTTTGAACAGGTGGCGCTGACACCCCGTGGCCGCGACCAGCTGGCCGGTGTGGAGGAGCTGTCTGTTGGAATCAAACTCTTCCCGCTCCTTACGGGCGATGTCCGGTTCGGTCGCTTACGCGGGCGCAACGCAAAGGTGCAACTCATCAAAAAAGACAGCATCAGCAATTACGACTTCCTCTTCCGCCGTGCCGACACGCTTCAGGCCTCGCCGGAACCCACGGGGAAACAGGCCGACGAGCAGACGGTGAACCTGGCACAGGCAGCCAACCAGATGCTCAACAACGTGCTCTACAAGATTCCCGAAGACATGGATCTGCGCGATTTCATCGTGACCTACCGCGATGACAGTACCGAGCAGCGGATCAACGTGCCACAAGCCGATATCGACAACGGCAACCTCACCGCTTCGGTTTTCCTCAACGATAACGAAGCGGCCTGGCAGGTATCGGGCAAGCTCAACCCGAACAGGCGACAGCTCTATATTAAGGTACATGCCAACGGCGAACGGATTGCCCTGCCGCTGCTGGAGCGCAAGCTGGGCCTGAAGCTCAGCTTCGACACCATCGAGACCCGCCTCCGGGAGGTCTATTGGACCCACAATGAGCTGCTCCACATCAAGGGCGAGTGGGCCGTCAAAAACCTGCACATCAATCACTGGCGCATCGCTCAGGAAGATGTGGCCGTGCCGGATGCACACATCGACGCCGAAGTCATCGTTGGCGACAGCCATGTGGAACTGTCTAACGAATCCACCGTCACCGTCGAAAACCTGGTGGTCCACCCGTTCGTCCGCTACACCACACAGCCCCAAAAAACCTATGCCCTCGGACTGGAAACCCCCGAGATGGATGCCCAGGATTTATTTGACGCGTTCCCGAAAGGGCTTTTCGAGTCGCTCGAAGGGATACGGGTATCGGGCCGCATCAAATATAAGCTCGATGCATTCCTCGATACGGCCAATCCCGATAGCGTGCGGTTCGACTCGCGCATGGAGCAGCACGATTTCAACGTGAATGCTTGGGGAAAGGCCAACATCCCCGAAATCAACACCGCCTTTACCTATACCCCTTATGAAGATGGACAGCCGGTGCGCGATATCGTGGTGGGCCCCGAAAACCCCAACTTCGTGCCCCTGGCCCAGGTGTCGCCCTACCTCAAAAACGCGATCCTCACCACCGAAGACCCGTCGTTTTTCAGCCACGAGGGCTTCGTGGAAGAAGCCATCCGGTCGTCCATTGCCATCAATTTCAAAGAAAAGGCCTTCAAGCGGGGTGGCAGTACCATCTCTATGCAGCTGGTCAAGAACGTATTCCTCAACCGCAACAAGACCATGGCCCGCAAACTGGAAGAAATCCTCATTGTATGGCTGATGGAAAGTACCGAGGCCGTGAGCAAGGACCGCATGTACGAGGTATACCTCAACATTATCGAATGGGGCCGCAACGTGTACGGCGTCACGGAGGCTGCGCGCTATTATTTCGGCAAGCACCCTTCGCAGCTCAACCTCGGCGAGAGCATCTACCTGGCCAGCATTGTGCCCCGACCGAAAACAGGCCTCTATTCGTTCAATTACCAAGGGCAGCTCAAGCCGTACATCGCTTCCTATTTTGGCTACATCGGCAACATCATGGCCCGCCGGGGACTGGCCCCGGCCGACTCGTCGGGCAGCTACGGATTCTATGCTGTGAACTTGCGCGAATCGCTGCGCCCCGATAGGCCCGCAACCGACACACTGCAGCTCGAACTGCCTCCCACCGATTTCGAACAAGACCTTGAACAAGTACGCGGCCTGTTGAACCGCATCTTCAACGCCCCCGAAAACGAAAACCCCTAGCAACGGATGAAGATAACGATCAATCAGAAGCAATTTGAGCGCATCATTGACTATAATCAAATCAAGAAACGCATCCGACTTATCGGTATCCAGCTCAATGTGGCCTACGAAAAACAGCACCCGATTTTTATCGGTGTGCTCAACGGCTGCTTCATGGTCATGGCCGATCTGATGAAACAGATTCATATCGCCAGTGAGGTTTCGTTCGTCAAGCTCTCGTCTTATGAAGGTACCTCCCGCCGCGATCAGGTAAAGGAGCTCATCGGGCTCGACGGCAATCTGGAAGGCCGCGAAGTTATCATTGTGGAAGATATCGTGGATACCGGCCATTCATTGAAACATACCCTCGATGCGGTTTATGCGCAAAAGCCCGCTTCGGTAGCGGTGTGTACGCTTCTGCTCAAGCCGCAGGCCCTGCAATATACCTTTGACAACATCGCCTACGTGGGCTTCGAAATCGACAACGATTTTGTGGTTGGATATGGGCTGGATTATCAAGGCGTAGGCCGCACGCTACCCGACATCTATCGCGAGATTCCGTCGGCGAAATAACCCACACCTTTCGTTGTAGAAAATTTTATAAACCACCGTTTAACAAAAAGTGGAATAAATATTGCGTGCCTTCACAATAACGAAACAGCGCGATGAGCAAAAATCACCTAATAAACGACATGGTCCGCAAAACCGCTTTCACTGTTCCGCCAACTGCATACCTCAGCGAAGCTTACCGGATCATGAAAAACCGATCCCTTGAACACGTCACCGTAGTTGAAGACCATAAAATCGTGGGCATCATCAGCCGCAAGGCAGTCAAGCAATTGGGCTTCGGCTACGAATTCGAGGGCCATGACGACGTCGAAATGGGTATATTCGATATGTTGCAGGCCAACCAGGTGATGGAGCGCGATCCGCCGCAGGTCGACTTGTCTGCCACGGTTGGCGAAGTGGCCGCACGGATGGCCGAAGGGGCATACACCGCCTTGCCCGTGGTCTTCGAAGGCCAGCCGGTGGGCATCGTAGACATCCACGACATTGTACGTTTCTTGCTCGAGGCCTCCTAGCGGTCAATCGCCGAGTACGAGCTGCGGGTCCCAAAACACGCGGTCGAAATCGACCACCTTGTCGTCGGCTACTTCAACCCCTTCATTGGCGAGCAGCTGTGCCATCATGGTAGGGCTACCGAATGCCCGCTTGCCGCTGAGCAACCCCACGCGATTCACCACGCGGTGGGCCGGTACCGGTGGGTGTAACCCCACCGCCGCCCGCATGGCATAACCTACCATGCGCGATGAACCGCCCGCACCCAATGCACGCGCTATCGCACCATAGCTGGTAACACGCCCCTCCGGGATCTGCCGCACAAGGCCATACACCCGCTCGAAAAAATTATCGCTTCTCATGGCTGTAAATGCCTCCGCACGATATCGTTTTCGTAAAAAAAGAACGCTAAATTGATACCCATACCTGTAAAAAACCGTATAATTGGATGCAAAATCATTTATACTCAATCACACAAAGCTAAATGAAAACACGTACAATGACAACTTCCCGCACATCTTTGGTGGCGCTACTCACGGGCCTTGCCTTTAGTGCATGCAACACGGCCCCGGTCGATAACTGGACACCCCTCTTCAACGGCGAAAATCTCGACGGGTGGAAAGTGGTAGGCGGCGAAGCGCCATACACCATCGAAGATGGCGCCATTGTGGGCACCATGACCGCAGGCACGCCCAATTCCTTCCTCATTACCGAACAGGAATATGGCGACTTCATCCTCGAACTGGATGTGAAGCTGGAAGGTGAAACCACCAACTCGGGTATCCAAACACGGAGCCACATCGACCAAACGGCCAACGAGGGCCGGGGGCGCGTTTATGGGCGCCAGGTGGAGATAGACCCTACCCCGCGGGCATGGGCAGGTGGCATTTACGATGAGGCCCGCCGGGGTTGGCTTTATCCGCTCGACCTCAACGAGCAGGCCAAAACGGCTTATAAAAAGGAGGACTTCAACCACGTCCGTATCGAAGCCATCGGCAATGAAACCAAAACCTGGCTAAACGGCACCCCCGTGGCGCATGTGATCGACACGCTCGATCCCTCCGGCTTCATCGGCCTGCAGGTGCACAGCATCGGCGACGAAGCCCTCGCCGGCAAAAAGGTGTATTTCAAAAATATCCGTATACAAACCGAAAACCTGCAACCACAGGATTTCCCGGCAGGTATCTACACGGTGAACCTTACGCCCAACAGCCTCTCGGCATACGAAGAGCAAAACGGCTATAAGCTCCTGTTCGATGGCAAGAGCAACGCTGGCTGGGTAGGCGCCCATAAAGACACATTCCCCGCCCAGGGATGGGAAATCAACGACGGCACCATTACGGTGCTGCCTGCCGACGGTGGCGAGTCGACCAACGGGGGTGATATCGTTACCACCGACCAATACAGCGCATTCGACCTCTCTTTCGAATTCAAGCTGACCGAAGGAGCCAATAGCGGGGTGAAGTATTTCGTTACGCTCGACGAGCAAAACACCGGCTCGGCCATCGGGCTGGAGTACCAGATACTGGACGACAAGCAGCACCCCGATGCCAAGAAGGGTAAAGACGGCAACCGCACGCTGGCTTCGCTGTATGACCTGATCAAGGCCGACAAAACCAACCGTGCGCAGCGCAAAATAGGCGAATGGAACAAAGGGCGGCTTGTGGTGCAGCCTGACAATACCGTAACCCATTACCTCAACGGTGAGAAGGTGCTGCAATACGAACGTGGCTCGGAAGCCTACAAGCAACTGGTAAGCGAAAGTAAATATAAGGATTGGGACAATTTCGGACAAGCAGACAGCGGTCATATCCTACTGCAAGACCATGGCAACCGGGTCAGTTTCCGCAACCTGAAAATTAAGCCGCTGTAGAGGCCATGCAAACATGCGATTTTGCCTACCTTTACCCGCTCATTGAGCAGGCAAATGAAGCATTGGATGTTACTGGTTGGGCTATTGCTTGGGGGCGCCGCCATGCCGGCGGCATCCGCAAGCATGGCCATGCAGCAACCCCGCTACCGCTCCGCGCAAGATTCGATCCGCCAGGCGCAGCAGGCCGAAAAGATGCGGCTGGCCGATTCCGTGAAGCAGGTGGCCGATTCGCTCGCCATGCTGTATATCGGCCTGCCCGACCCCAATAGGCCCAATGCGTTTGCCGACAGCCTCCGTGAGCGGGTCATTGTGCAAAACGGCGACTTCATGACTTGGCTGGCATTTGCAAACCAAGTGGGCCAAAGCATAGAAACCGATGCCAAACGCCCCAGCCGAGAGCCGTGGGTGCTTGTTGCCATCGGGTTGCTCCTGCTCTTTCTCGGGCTCGTCCGCGTCGCTTTCCCCAACCAGGTGCTATCCATCATACAGGCATTCTACAACGACCGTCTGCTCCTCCAGGTCAATAAAGAAGATACCCTTTACAGCTCATGGCCGTTTGTTTTCCTCTACATCCTATTCGGGTTCGCCGTGGGGCTGTTCATTTACCTGTGCAACGCCCATTATGCCGTTGGCTATAGTGGCATCGAGCGGTTTCTGGGTATTTCCCTCTTCGTGATGCTGATGTTTATCCTCAAAATCATTGCTACCCGATTGCTCGGTTTCATCTTCGATTTGCAACGCGTGGTGCGCGAATACGTATCGATACTGTACCTCAGCTATTTCAACGCCGCATTGGTATTCCTCCCCATCATCTTGGTGCTGAGCCTGGTGCCGCGCACATACGTGGTTTGGGTGGTCCCGGCGGCGCTCATTATCGTTTTCTGCCTGTTCGTATTCCGTTTTACAAAGACGGCCCGCAACCTGCTAACCAACTATCCGTTTTCAAAGTTTTATTTATTTACGTATCTTTGCTGCCTCGAAATCGCGCCCATACTTATCTTGGTAAAAGTGTTGGGCAATTAACGTAAGAAACATGCAGGTGCCAGAAGCAGACAGAGCAAAGAAAGTAAAAAGCATATTAGTAACGTTACCGAAGCCAGAGAACGAGAAATCGCCGTACTTCGCTTTAGCGCAGAAGTACAACCTCAAACTCGATTTCAGAGCCTTTATCCATGTGGAGGGCGTATCGGGGCGCGATGTTCGCAAAGAGCAGCGGATAAACCTGGCCGACTTCACAGCAGTGATTTTCACAAGCCGCAATGCGGCCGACCATTTTTTTCGCGTATGCGAGGAGATGCGCTATGAAGTTCCGGCAGATCTCAAATACTTCTGCCTCTCGGAAACCATCGCGCTGTACCTCCAGAAATACATCCAGTACCGTAAGCGGAAGATTTTCTTCGGCAAACAGACGGCACAGGACCTTTCCGACGTGTTAAAGAAGCACGCCAAAGAGAAGTTCCTCTACCCATGTTCTGATGTAGCCAACGAAGAGACCTACAACTGGCTCCAAGACAACGGGTACAACGTTACCCCAGCGGTGCTTTTCCGCACGGTGGTTAGCGACCTGTCTGACCTGAAGGACGTATTCTACGATATCATCGTCTTCTTCAGCCCCTCCAGCGTACAGTCGCTCTTCGAGAATTTCTCCGACTTCAAACAAAACGATACGCGGATCGCTGCCTTTGGCCCTACCACCCACCAGGCGGTAGTGGACAACGGGCTGCTGCTCGATATCGCGGCCCCCACACCCGAAGCACCGAGCATGACCATGGCCGTTGAGCAGTACATCAAATTATCGAACAAGTAATCGTTATTTTTTTAAAATTCCGTCCCTTTTTTCTTAATTACTGTTTCTTTTGATAATTTTAGGGCCGCTTTCCGTCTGTGGTTGTCCCCATGTGAGCCATCTACCCTCGGAAAAAGCGTTGTTTTAAACGATTGTAACAGATAATGAGTAAGTTTGTTGTCCGTACACAGGATGCCTGGAAAGACTTTTGGTCTGAAATTTGCTACCCTAACGGGTTATTAATCATGGGCTTTGACGAGACACAACGGGCGTGCGCTATATAATCCGCAAATCATGTCCGCTGCGGGCGTTGCTAGCTAAAGATAGAACTAAATGAATAGAGCATATTTACCTATAATATTGATTGGTATATCTTCGATGTTACTTTCGGGCTGTTCCAAGTCGGGCGGTGGGGAGCTGGTCGGCGTCAAGCGGTCGCACCTCAAAACCAGCCGTATTCCACACGGCATGGTACTGATTCCCGGAGGCACCTTCATCATGGGCCAATCGGACGAAGACATCACCTTTTCGCAGGTTGCCCAAAACAGGCAGGTAACCATCTCGTCGTTCTACATGGACGAGACCGAGATATCCAACAGCGAATACCGGCAATTTGTCAATTGGGTGCGCGACTCCATCCTTATCTATAATTACCTGCAAGACGACAGCTATTTCGTGGAGGTGGAAGGCACCAGCGAGCGATATATCGACTGGTCTAAGGTAAACGGCAGCAGGCGATCGTTGTGGAACTCCAAAGACCAGGATGTGCGCGAGCAGACACGCCAGATGTACTATCAGGGTGAGGACCGCGTTTTCGGCAAAGACGAACTGGATGTACGCCTGTTGCGCTACCACTACGATTGGTACGACCTGCGGGCTGCCACGGCGGCAAGGAACGACCCCAGCAAAGTACGGTCCGACTTCATCCGGCGCGATACCATTTTGGTATACCCCGATACCACCGTGTGGCTCAACGACTTCAGCTACGCCCAGAATGAACCCATGGTAGAGGGTTATTTCTCGCACCCATCGTTTGACGAGTACCCTGTAGTTGGTGTAAGCTGGCGACAGGCCCAGGCGTTCAATACCTGGCGTACCCGCCTATTCGAAAACCACCAACGCAGCCGTAAAACCAACAGCCGCGAAATCCGGCAGCCTTATATGCTGCCTTCAGAGGCGGAGTGGGAATACGCCGCCCGTGGTGGCCGCGTGGGCACACAGTACCCCTGGGGTGGGCCATCGGCACGCAATGCCAAGGGTTGCCTGATGGCCAATTTTAAGCCCGGCCGCGGTAATTACCTCGACGATGGTGCCGCCTATACGGCTCCCGTATATTCGTATTTCCCCAACGACTTCGGCCTCTATAACATGGCTGGCAATGTCGCCGAGTGGACCTCTTCTTCATTCAATGAGTCGGCATCGTCGTTTGTACACGATATGAACCCTACTTACCGGTATGACGCCGCCGCAGACGACCCCGAGTCGTTGAAACGGAAAGTGGTTCGCGGTGGATCATGGAAAGACATCGGTTACTTCTTGCAGAACGGGGCCCGCGCCTACGAATACCAAGACACCTCCAAGTCATATATCGGCTTCCGGAGCGTCTCCGCCTACCCTGGCGTAGACCCGATGAATAATTAACGTACAACTACTTACGAAACGAACAAGCACAACACAGCAATATCATGGCAGAGAAACGCAAATCTAAAATCGGCATCAACAATATTGTCTCCTGGGGAGCTACCGTGGTCATCATCGGCCTCATGGCCAAGCTGCAACACTGGCCTGCGGGCGACTGGCTTATTATTATAGGTCTCGGCACGGAAGCACTGCTCTTTCTCCTCCTTGGCTTCCAAAACGAAGAGAAAGATGTCGATTGGACCCGCGTGTACCCGGAACTGGCCGACGATTACCAAGGTGAACTGCCAAAGGCCACCGTACGGCCTACCGCCAACACGGGCAATACCGCCGCCCTTGATAAGATGCTGGCAGATGCACGCATCAGTCCGGAGTTGATCGGCAACCTCGGCGACGGCCTCCGTACTTTCGGCGATAAGGTAGCAGCGATCTCCAACGTATCCGATGCCTCCCTCGCCACCAATCAGTTTACCGAGCGGGTAAAGGGCGCTACGGGCAGTGTAGACAAGCTCAATACCGCCTTTGAAAAGGCTTCCAACGACCTGGCTAACATCAGCTCCGGCGGCAACGACGTAACCGCCTACCACGAGCAGGTACACAAACTGGCTAATAACCTGCAACACCTCAACTCGGTATATGAGCTGGAATTGCATGATACCGGCAAAAAGCTCAAAACCATCTCCCAACATTACGACAGCATAGCCAATACCCTGCAGCAGTTCAACGACTCCGCAGCCGATACCCAGCAGTTCAGGGAGCAGGTGGCCCACCTTAATAAGAACTTGGCCTCACTCAACGCCGTTTATGGCAATATGCTGGCCGCCATGAACCAACCGCGTGCGTAATTTTTATTCATTAAGACACTGACACACCCTAACGAGTAACCTTACAGCATGGCAGCAGGCAAACAGACCCCGAGGCAACGAATGATAGGTATCCTATACCTCGTGTTGTTGGGATTGGTGGCAATGAACGTGAGTGATTCCGTCCTCGACGCCTTCAAGAACCTGGCAACAAGCCTCAGCACCTCTACCCAAAACACCCAGGAAGGGATAGACAATATGTTTAACGCCTTCAGGGCAACCAAATTAAAAGACGAACCCGAACGGGCAAAGCCCATCCTTAACCGGGCCGAGCAAGCGAGCCAATTGGCCAGCAGCCTGTCGGGATACATCGATTCGCTCCAAGCCGTTCTCGAAGCCGAGGGCGGCGGGCAGAACGAAACCACAGGCGATGTGCGCAAGCGCGATAACCTCAGCATCAGCCCCCGCATGATGATCAAGCAGAAGGAAAATGGGATGAGCCGGTCGGAGCACTTACGGAACCGGATCAACAGCACGCGCGAGCAACTCCTGGCACTGGCAAACAACGAGGTGTCATTCTCGTTAGATGCCCAGGATCCGCCCACACGTGCCGGTCGCACGAAGTCATGGGAGCAGGCGAATTTTGGCGACGGCATCCCCCTGACCGCCGCCATGACCGCATTGGAAAAAATCAAAGCCGATGTGAAGAATGCCGAGGCCGTGGTGGTAAAACATATCTTCGGTGAGATGGATATGGCCGTGGTGAACCTCGACCGGTTTGCGGCCGTAGCCGTTGCACCGTCGTCATACGTCATCCAGGGGCAGCCATACACAGCCAAGGTGTTCCTCACCGCCTACGATTCGAAGTCTACACCCGAGATATCCGTTGGGGGCAACGCCCTACCGGTCACCGATGGGCAAGCTACTTATTCGGTCAATACATCCAGCGAGGGGGTCTTCGACTGGACGGGGACCATCCGCGTGCAGCAGACCGATGGCACCGTGAAGGAATATGTCACCGAGCCGCAGACCTACCAGGTGGCACGGCCGTCGGCCGTGGTCTCACCCGATGCGATGAACGTGCTGTACATCGGGGTGGATAACCCCATTTCGGTATCGGCACCGGGCATCCCCAAAGAAAACCTGCAGGTGAGTGGCAAAGGCGTGAGCATTTCTGGCGCAGGCGGCAAATATGTGGCGCGGGTAAGCCAACCCGGCACCGCAAGCATCCATGTATCGGCCCGCATGGGCGAGCAGACGCAGTCGCTCAGCTCCACCGAATTCCGCGTAAAACGGATCCCCAAGCCGCAAGCCCGCGTGGCGGGACGGTCGGGCGGCACTGTTGCGGCCGCGCAGATCCGTGGGCAGAATCGCATCTTCGCCGCCCTGGAAGATTTTGAGTTTGACGCGAAGTTCAACATTTCACGTTTCTCGATGTTGATACAGAAGCCACGGGTAGACCCCATGGGACCCTACCAAGGCACCAACGGCACCTTCTCGGGGCCGATGCAGAATGCGCTCGGCGCCGTGTCGCCGGGGTCGTTTGTGTTTTTCTACAATATTATCGCCGTGGGCCCGGATGGCCTGCAACAGGAATTGGACCCGATTTCATTCCGGGTCAACTAATTGATAACGATGAAGGAGGTAACGATGAAAGTGTATGGATTTTTGGTCATGATGGCGCTGGGGACGGCTGCGTACGCCCAGGAGGAAAACCTATCCAACAGCACCACGCCCATCCCTGCGGAAGAGCCGCCGGTAGATGGCTACTACGTCAAATCCGATATATTGGACCGCGAAGTCGTACCGTATGCGAATATCCGTCCTACCGATGTGGCCTATGTGAAACGCATCTGGCGCGAATTTGACGTGCGCGAAAAAATGAATACCCTGTACGCCTCTCCCAAATCACGGCTGATCGACGTGATCATGCAGGCGGTAATGGCTGGCGAACTTACGGCATACGACCCTACACCCACGGAAGACGACCCCACCGGCGATAGCTTCAAGACGCGCCTCTCGCCCGATCAGGTGTTGGGCAGGTTCGGCTCAGACAGCACCCTGGTGGAGGAGTATGACGAAGAAGGTAATGTCATCGCCTCTCACTTCGAGGCCACCGCATTCAACCCCAATGATGTCGTCCGTTTCCGGATTAAAGAAGACTGGATTTTCGATAAACAGCGCTCCGTATTCGAACCACGCATCATCGGTATCGCCCCCTTGGTGACCCCCCAGATGGATGAAATCACGGGCGAGGCCCCCATGGATATGGAAGGAATGGACGCCGTAGAAGATATCTCCGGACTCGATCTGGGCGGCAATACACCATCCATCGTGGCCGATGCGTACCCCGCATTCTGGATATATTTTCCCGAGGCCCGACATATCTTCGTTAATAAGGAGGTGACCTCACGGCACAATGACGCCACGGGTTTGAGCTATGACGACGTGTTCATTAAACGGTTGTTCTCCAGCTATATCGTGAAGCAATCCAACCTCGACGACCTCCGTATACGCGACTATGTAGACAATGGGATAGACCGCCTGTATGAGGCACAGCGCATCAAAAAGACCCTCGTTGACTTCGAGCAGGACCTATGGTCGTACTAGCCACATAAAATGATTTTCGTCGGGTCGCTGAAATTTTTGTTATTTTGGCACGTAAATCGTTGTATCCCTATTTTATAATGCCAATGTAAAATTGGTTTTCACCGTGTGGGCACATACGAAGATTGCGTAAGTTTGCATCAGCATAATTAACAGTTTAAGCTATTAAGTCGTGCAACTCAAAAAAGTTAATAAAATCTCCGGGATTAGCTCGGCTGAATTCATCAAGGACTACCTCAACACGGGAACACCGGTAATCATGGATGATTTCGTGGCCAAAGACAGTCCGGCATGGACCAAATGGAACTATGACTATTTCAAGGAAATAGCCGGAGATAGCATCATTTCTTTACACGGACGGGAAGACGCATCGAACGATCGCGCCGCCAGCGCCCCGGTTATGAAAATGAAATTCAGCGAGTACCTGGACATGATCCAGCGCGAGCCAACTGATCTGCGGATTTTCCTGTTCAACCTCATGAAGCTGAAGCCCGAACTTAACCATGACCTGGTTTATAACGACGTAACGGGCGGTAAGGTGCTGCAATGGCTCCCCTACCTCTTTTTCGGTGGCGAGGGTTCCAGTACACGCAACCACTTCGATATCGACATGTCGCACGTCTTTATCACCCAATACCAGGGGGTTAAGAAAATCTGGCTGTTTCCGCTGGAGCAGTCGGACCTGATGTATAAACTGCCCTACAATTTCCATAGCATCGCTAACATCAAGAACCCCGACTACGAAAAATTCCCCGCATTGAAGTTCCTCAACGGGTATGAGGCGGAGATCCATCCGGGAGAGACGTTGTTTATGCCATCGGGATGGTGGCATTATATCCAGTACGTTACCGAAGGGTATTCCATCAGCGTGCGGGCACTGCCCTCGACGGTTTACGACAAGTGGCGCGGTTTCCGCAACCTGGTTATCACACGGCATTTCGATAATACCATGCGTAAAATCTTCAAGGACCGCTGGTTCAACTACAAGATAAACGCGGCAAATAAACGTGCCGAGCGGGCATTGAAACGGGTAACGTAGTGCATCATGTATTTTTTCAGGAAAAAGGACCCCAATAGACCCACCAGTTTCAACCTGCGGGTTATGCATATCATCAATGCAACGGCCATCATCCTGTTTCTGCTGGCTATTGGTTACAAAATTGTCGATTGGCTTTGGCTCAATTGAGCCTTTACACCCAATAGGTTATGTCTGCAAGCAAAAAAATCATCAACACGGCCAAAGCGCCGGCCCCTATCGGGCCTTACAACCAAGCGATTAAAGCGGACCGTACACTGTACATATCGGGGCAGATCGCCCTGTCGCCCCAAACGAACGAGTTGGTTGGCGGCTCGGTGGCCGACGAGGCCCGCCAGGTACTCGATAACCTCGGTGCTATTTTAGTCGAAGCCGGCTACGCCTTCACCGACGTGGTGAAAACCACCATTTTCCTTCGCGATATGGGCGACTTCGCTACGGTGAACGACGTGTATGGTACCTACTTCACCGAGCAAGCGCCAGCACGGGAGACCGTAGCGGTCGTAGGGTTACCCAAAAATGTGAACGTCGAGATTTCCGCCATCGCGTGGAAAGGATAACCCCCATTGAATACCTCAAAGGTGTGGGGCCCGCCCGCGCCGAGGTGCTCAAGGAGGAGTTGGGTATCCGTACCTTCGGCGACCTGCTGAGGCATTACCCCTTCCGTTACATCGACCGTACCCAATTCCATAAAATCAAACAGCTCCATCCCGAAATGGCGGCCGCACAGGTCGTTGGGCGGCTCGTGCATGTCGAGGAACGGGGCGAGCGCCGCGGCAAGCGGCTTGTAGGTCACTTCCGGGACGACACGGGCACCATGGAGCTGGTGTGGTTCCAAAGCATCGGCTGGCTCAAAAAAGCGCTGCAAATAGGCGCTGCTTACATTGCATACGGTAAGCCCAACGTTTTCAACAACCAGCTTTCCATGACGCATCCCGAAATGGAGGTATATAAACCCGGAAGCCCACAGCAAGGGAACATGAGTCTGCAACCGGTATACAGCACGACGGAGAAACTACGCAAATTCGCACTCGATAGCAAAGGCATCCAAAAGCTGCAAGTCGCCCTGCAGGAAAGCATCGGTGCACAGTTCGGTGAAACGCTGCCCGATTATATCGTACAACAGCACCAGCTCATGCCCTTGCCCCAGGCATTGGTGGCCATCCACTTCCCGCGCCATAGCCAGGAGCTTGCGCATGCCATCCACCGCCTCAAGTTCGACGAGTTGTTTTTTATCCAGCTGAAGCTCCTCAAAAACAAGCTGCTCAATACGCAGAAGTTCAAGGGCCACCGGTTTGACACGGTAGGCGATACGTTCAACACTTTTTACAACGAGCGACTCCCCTTTGTCCTTACCAACGCCCAGAAGCGCGTTATCAAAGAAATCCGGCGGGATACCGCCTCCGGGGCGCAGCTCAACCGGCTGGTGCAGGGCGACGTGGGGAGCGGCAAGACCGTGGTGGCGCTGATGGCCATGCTGTTGGCCATCGACAACGGCTTCCAAGCGTGCCTCATGGCCCCCACCGAGATCCTGGCGCAGCAACATTACCACAGCATCGGCAAGCTATTGGGAAGCCACATGGCCTCCCTGCAGCTCCTCACCGGCTCGGTGCCCAAGAAAGATCGTCGCGTCATCCATGCGCAGCTCGAAGATGGTACACTCGATATCCTCGTGGGTACCCATGCGCTCATCGAAGACTCCGTGCGTTTCCACAACCTCGGCCTCGTCGTCATCGATGAGCAGCACCGTTTCGGCGTGGAGCAGCGGGCTAAGCTGTGGCGCAAAAACCACATCCCGCCCCACATGCTCGTGATGACCGCCACCCCCATACCGCGCACACTGGCCATGACCTTATACGGCGATCTGGACATCTCCGTGATCGACGAGCTGCCCGCCGGCCGCAAGCCCATCAAAACGATGCACCTCTACGAAAGCAGCCGCCTGCGCATGTTCGGGTTCATGAAAGAAGAGATCGCCAAGGGCCGGCAGGTATATATCGTGTATCCCCTCATCAAGGAGAGCGAAAAAATGGACCTCCTCTACCTGGAGGCCGGCCTCGAGACCTTGCAAAACGAGTTCCCACGGCCGCAGTACCAGATCAGTATCGTGCATGGCAAAATGCCCGCAAAAGACAAGGACGCCGAGATGCAGCGGTTTATCAAAGGCGAAACCCAGATCATGGTGGCTACCACGGTAATTGAGGTGGGCGTCGACGTGCCCAACGCTTCGGTGATGGTGATCGAGAATGCCGAACGCTTTGGCCTGTCGCAGCTGCACCAGCTACGCGGGCGCGTAGGGCGTGGCGCCGAGCAGTCGTTCTGCATCCTGATGTCGGGCAGTAAACTCGGCAAGGACAGCAAGCTGCGGCTGGAGACGATGGTACGCACCAACGATGGCTTCGAGATTGCCGAGGTAGATCTGCAGCTGCGCGGACCGGGCAACCTGGCGGGCACGCAGCAAAGCGGCGTGCTCGACCTCAAGCTGGCCGACCTCGCCACCGACCAGGTGCTGCTCACCAACGTGCGCCATACCGTAATGACCCTCTTCGAGGCCGACCCCCAGCTGGCCAAGCCCGAAAACAGCCGACTGCGCGACCACCTCTCCCGCCCCGAACCCGGCATCGGGTGGGAAAAGATCTCTTAAAACGTTACCACAAAAAAAGGCAGCCGCTTCGTGAAAAGGACTGCCCTAGCGATATATAGACTCGGTGGAGGTTGCGTTCGTTTACCGTTTACCTATCGTACGGCCACGGTCATGTGGTCCACATCGGCATTTTCGGCCCGGTCTATTGCCCTGGCAAAATAC
Organism: Parapedobacter flavus; assembly: GCF_035818675.1. Classification (NCBI taxonomy): domain Bacteria; kingdom Pseudomonadati; phylum Bacteroidota; class Sphingobacteriia; order Sphingobacteriales; family Sphingobacteriaceae; genus Parapedobacter; species Parapedobacter flavus. The sequence goes on along the minus strand of NZ_JAYKZZ010000016.1, from coordinate 228,943 downwards.
TGCTCTGCCTTTTTCAGCAACGGAAGGGTCTCTTCGTTTACAAAGCCGGCGAATTTGCGTTTGGCTTTCTTAAATTGTTTCCGTTCCTTTTCCAGCTCGGTCTGCAATTGGCTCCGCAACTTGGCAAGCCGTTCAGCTTCATGCGCATCGCGCGCTTCGTGCTTCTTGGTATACATGGCTTCGATTTCGGCAATGGCCTTTTTACTGGCTTCCACGCGCAACCCTTTGTCGATATCAGCTTGGTATACCTGGATGAAAAAGGCCTCGTCGCGATCCAGATCGGCGTGGCTGCCCCTGCTTTCGCGCACGTGTTCCTTCGCTATTTCAAACTGGTTAAACAGCACATCTACATTACGCTGATGGAAAGCGATGACCTGTTTGAAAGCGGCTACGCTCTTTTGGTCGACGGTATGCTCCTTCTTTATCTTCTCCGACGGAAGGTTCATATTCACATTTGTACGGGCAACACTGGTTCCTACTGCGGCTGCGCAAATCATGGCGCTCAATACTAACGATTTCATAACTATACGATTTTATTTTCCTTACTTTTTTATTTTTTTTTGTATGGATAAGACGACGCCGTGGAAAAAACGTTGCACGGCCCCAGGGCGATAATAGACAAACGGCCGGTAATCATCGACCAATGAAAGTAAGAATAGACGAAAAGAGGGTTTTTATCGATAAACTACATTGCCGTGGTATAGGTACAAGGCTCCGTAGGTCCAGTTCGGCCCCACCAAGCCCGGGTAGTTGAAGCGGTCCATCATCAGGGCCACATACCGGAAGGGATATCCAGCGGGCAGTTCCACCACGTTGGGCCATACCCGTGTGCCCGACTTGTCATCCCATGGCGGGAGGTCCATCTTTAAGGTGCCCACTTCGTTAAGGTCGGGGTACGAGTAGATGAAAATCTCACGCTCGCTGCTTCCCGAAAAGCAGTAGGGCACGCCGCCGATACGCTGTATGGAGGTTCCTGTTGAATTGTGGGCCACGGGGCCGGCGATGCGCCGATACCCCTTATTCCATGATGCTGACTCCAACAAGACCGATTTATAGCCATCGATGTTTTCGCAGGTGAGGATGCGCCACTTCGCCACCTCTGCATCGTATAGGATGTGTGGGTCTTCGATGTCGCCCACTACGCCGAACGGCTCGGCCTGCATCACGGAAAACCCGAAACGCGGATCTTTCGTGCTTTCCACGGCCAGCAACTGCTTATGTTCCTTTGGATTGGCGTAAGCGCTGAAGCCGGTGGTGATGCCTCGCCACACACGATCCCGCCGGTCGTAAAAGATATGCGAGGCCACCTCATTGCGGAGTATCCCATCTGCCCGGTCAAAAACGATAATCCCTTCGAAACGGAGGTCGAACACGGTGGGGTCCATACTGAAAACCCCCTGTACGTGGTGCGGCAGCGCCCGCCCCCGGATGGTCATGGTATACCACAGCCGGCCTTGGTCGAGCAGCGGGCTCCCATCTTCGTAGGTCATGGCCCGGATATCGGCAAGCCCCATGCCGCTGGTCAGCGCACCCGTAGCCCCATCGATCGCTACCGCCCCCTGCTCCAGCTGTATCGATACACGCGATTGGAAGGTATGCAGGTACCGCTTCGCGCGCAGGTCGAGCAGCGGACTGAAGTCCGCTTGGGCGATCGGCTGGAGCCCGCCGTCGTGCTGGGTGTAGACGGTCAGGCCGCTGCCCAGTAGTTGAAGAATGACTTTCCCCTGCAGCTTGGCCCCCGGGGGGATGCTGGTAGCGATCGACTCGCTGGCCACCACCTTCCCCGCTTTCTTGACGTCCAATTTCACATCCACGATGCGCTGCCCACGGTACGCCAAAGACACGGCAAATCGATTGGCGTTGTCGGCATCGGCAAATTCAAATCCCACCGCTCCTTCTCCGTCGCTCGAATCGACCGCCAGCGTATAGGTGGCGAACGGGTTGAACCCGCCGAACCAAACCGCGGTATGCGTTTCGGTATCGGAACCGATAAGTAATCGGCCTGTGCTGACGGTTACCTGTGCATGGGTGTCCGAATAATGGCTCACCGGATACATGGAAGACATGCCAATCACTTCTGCAGGCCTAAGGGCCGCTAATGGGATGGCATGCTGTTCGTCAAAAATAAACCGCCGGACACCCTGCCGTGTGAAGTTGATATCCGTGGGGGCCGGTTGGCCCTGTGCGAACAAAGGTAGCGCCGCAAGCGCAAGGAGAAAAAACCGGAAAATCTGTCGATGTGACGAAACCATATGCCATGTATAAGGCACCTAATATAGTCAATTTGACGTATTCCTTAAACCGCGAGATGGCGGGGTATTCCTAATCCGTTCGCTTCACTTTCCCAACAAGAGGCGCCCCTGCGAACCCCACCCGCCCACGAATGCGTCGGCAATGCCATCGCCATTGAGGTCTCCTACCGTGATGTTCCAGTTGCGGCCAACTACGGAGGGCGGGAGCACCTCTTCGGTTACATCGGCGAAGTGGCCCGTTCCATCGTTGCGGTAAGCGCGCAAGGGCTCTTCCGAAAAGCCCGGTACGGCCACGGCACTGAGCAGCAGATCAAGGTGCCCATCGTGGTCGAAATCCAGTTCACGCGCCGAATAGGTAGAGAACTTGTAGGCGGGCATACGTTGTTCCGTTTCATCGGTAAACCGGGCTTCGCCATCGTTGATCAGGATGCGGGCAACCGGATTTTTGTCCCATTTGCCACCGTTACTGGTAATGTTGGCAAAGACGATGTCCGGATCGCCGTCGCCGTCCACATCAAACACCAGTGTTTCACGCGTTTCCAACGGCTCGGGCAAATCAAGTCGGTCGGCATGCTCGGTAAATTTGCCGGTGCCATCGTTGATCAGCAGGCGGTTGGGCGGTACCTCGTTACCCACCACCATATCAAGGTGGCCATCGCCATTGAGATCGGCCAATTTGACGCTCTGCGTGGCATCATTGACCTGCGGCAGGTTCTCGGTGGTACGATCTACAAAATAACCGGGGCGCTCGGGGTCGTTCAGCCATAGGAAATCTTGGCCTTCGCTTCCGGAGTTGCCCACCACGATATCGGGCCTGTCGTCGCCATCCACGTCGCCCACGTCGAGGGCGTTGCCTTCGCTCATGCCCAGCAGGCGGTCGCTCACATCGCGGAAGGTACCATCGCCGTTGCCGAGGTAATACTCATGGGTCTGGTCATCTTCGGCCACGAACACCACATCGGTGTGCCCGTCGCCGTCGAAATCAACGGCACGCACATGCTCGGTATCGTGCTTCGCTGTTTTGAATACGCCGTGCTGCCAAGAGAGCTTGCCATTGCCATCGTTAATATAAAGCCTGTTCTCATCCGCTTCGAGGGCAGCGATGACATCCAGATCGCCATCGCCATCCACATCGGCTAAAGCGACTTCCAAGATATGCGCCTCGGGGTCGTGCGGCACATGGGTGGCCGTGACGTCGCTAAAATAATCGGTTTCCGTCGGACTGTCGGTCGGCGCTGTTGAAGCACATGACCAAGCCATGCCACCTGCGGCCAACAAGGTCAGTGTTGTTGTCGTCATTGGATTCATCGGTTTCATTTGGATTCCTATTAACGTGAACTTATGGACTCATTTCGATTCATCGATCCTGCCTGGCTCCCGCAGGTTCTTGCCCGTTATACCGGTAAGCGCATCGCCCATATCCGCGCGGGCTTCTTCGGCCAATCGGCGCATCGTTGCAACCACACGCGGATGGCTAGCCGCCACATTAGTGGTTTCGCTGATATCGTTGGTAAGGCGGTAGAGTTCGGGGGCTTCGATACGAGCTTGCTCGTATTTAATCGGGATGCCGTCGTCGCGGTGGCGTTGGCCGGGCTTGATGGTACGGTAGGTATGCGGCAGGTACAGCTTCCACTCGCCCATGATGACCGCCTGGAGCTCATTACGGCGATAATAGATATAATATGCCTCATGCGGCGATTTGGCGCCGTCTGCCACCTGCATGAGCTGCCAGATATCGAGCCCGTCGATGGGACGCCGGGGCAGCTCCGCGCCGGTTATCCACGCAATGGTGGGCAACACATCGATGGTCATGGCCGGTTCGGCCTGTACAGCGCCTGCCGGCAGCTTGCCGGGCCAGCGCATGATGCAGGGTACGCGGATGCCGCCCTCCCACGAAGTACCCTTACCCTCGCGGAGCGGGAGGGCCTCACCGCTATGCCCACCGTAAGAGAGCCACGGGCCATTGTCGGAGGCGAAGATGACCAGCGTGCGCTCATCGAGCCCATACTGTTCAAGGGTTTGTAAAACCTGGCCCACGGACCAATCAATCTCCATGATGACATCGCCATACAATCCTCTTTCGGATTTACCCTTGAATTTGTCGGATACGGCCAGTGGCACATGGGGCATGCTGTGGGCGAGATAGAGGAAAAACGGTTGGTCTTTATTCCGCTTGATGAAATCGACGGCCCGCTCGGTATACCGGGTGGTGAGTAGGTCCTGGTCGTCTACCGTGTCGATAACCCGTTCGTTTTCATATAAGGGCAACGGCGGATAGTAGTTTTTGTTCTCGGGGTGGTGTGGCCACATGTCGTTGGAGTACGGAAGGCCGAAAAACTCGTCGAATCCCTGCCGTGTTGGAAGGAACGGTGTGTGGTGGCCGAGGTGCCATTTGCCGATGGCGGCGGTATGGTAGCCTAATGGCTTGAGCATGTCGGCGATGGTCATTTCGTCGGGGTGAAGACCATGTTTGGCGGTATGGTCCAGCGCACCATGGATGCCCAGCCGATTGGGATAGCACCCCGTAAGCAGGGCAACACGGGAAGCGGAGCAGACCGCCTGTGCCGCATGGAAGTTGGTAAACCGGACGCCTTCTGCGGCCATTTGATCGAGATGGGGTGTCTGGATATCTGGCGAGCCGAATACGCCGACGTCTTGGTAGCCTTGGTCGTCGGTGAAAATAATGACAATGTTGGGTTTCTGCTGTTCTGGCGCTACTTGTGCACCCGCCAAAGCGGGAAATAGGGAAGCGGCGAATAAAAGCATAGAACGTATGGGGAACCTGGCCATATAATTGTTGTTTTAATGGAATCTCATTGGGATTCAACGGCTAATGTACGAATTATTAATTATTCGCTATCTTTGGAAAAAGGAGACCGCTTATGCTGGGATACCCGCTTTTACGTCCGCATGCCTTATACGACCTATGCTCCCGCGGGAGCGCAAGAAACAGTTTGTATGTTCTGCTCCTATTTTCGGGATTCACACTGACTGCCCAGGAGCGCCAGTCGACCAAAAATGTCGTGGTCGATAGTCTGCCGGTACCCGACGAACCGAAGCAGTTGTTCTACTTGCAGCGCGACCCGGATGCCAACACGGTGATCTACCAACTGAATACCGTTGATGGGGTGGTTGATGTCGATGAACCGGTAAAGGCCTATTGGATACGCTATGCGGAGGGCGGCACACGCAAAGATTTAAACTTTCTGCAGCGCACCATGGCGTACGGCATCAGTCACAAAGCGCTTGATGATGGTGCCTTCGAGCTGCGGCTGGCCGCTTACAAAGACCATCCGCTACGATTGGCTTATTGTGAAAAAAGCAAAACCTATAAAGTTTATACCACTATCGATCGCCGCGAGGCGGCACTAGCGCGCATTTTTGTACGGATTGATGGGGGAAGCGTGCTTAGCCCCAACATTATGTACTTCGAACTGACCGGCCGTGACACCACGACCCAGGCACAGGTGAGCGAACGAATTAAGCCGGTTCAGTAAATGATGGTAAACTTGAAATCCAACGGGCTGAAGTGCTGGATGAGCTCTTCGATCAGGCGGTCGCCATAACGCACATATAATGGACCCATGTTTTCCGATCGTTCCTGCAACACGCCGCCAGGAAAAAGCTTTTCCTTGATACGGTCGATCTGGATCAGCGCATCTTCATGGTTACGCTTATCGGCTTTAAGCAGCTTCTTCTCTAGGTTATTGATGGCCTTTTTCAACCGTGCCTTCACCGCATCGGTACTGGGGCCCAAGCTTGGATCGATCTTATGGGCCCGAAGCCTGAGCTTGCTAAAGATAGCGTTGAGTTCCATCCACTCGTCATTAAGCGTAAGCCGGTGTTTGGTATGGCGGCGCACATATTCTTTTTTGAGCTCTTCGGTATCTTTGAAAATGCTCCGGAAGGTGAGGTTGAGCCGCAGCACCTTCACAGACATGTTGTCGTCCGTGATCATGGCCGAGTTGCGCGGCACGAGGATGGGGAAGTCGACGTCAAAATGCTCGAAAACCGATTTCAGCTGTAGCCAGTAGGCGATTTCGGCACCACCGCCAATGTAGGCCAAGTTGGGCAGGATCACTTCTTGGTACAACGGGCGCATCACCACATTCGGACTGAAGCGCTCGGGGTGGCGGTGTATTTCGGCCTTGAGCTCGTCTTCGGAAAAATAAAGCCCTTGGTTGAGCACCTCAAACCGGCCGTCGTCCAGCTTCACGATACGCTCCCGGAACGTATCGGTGAGGTAGAAAAAGTTGATCTCGCGGGCGTGCACCTGACTGGCAAAGCCGGCGGCTTGCAAGGCTACCGACGTTTGCTCGATGGCGTCATGGCTGTGGCCGCCAAGGATATCCCGCTCGATGAAAGCGGCGAAACGTTGCTTGAGCGACGCCTCATCAGCATCGATGATGACGAGGCCGTGGGCACCGAACAAGCCATCCACGAGACTCCGTGTCGCGTCTGCCAAGTTATCGTGTTGCAGATACGCCGTTCGGACTAGTGTGGCCAATTTGGACGAGTTGTCTGACAGGCCCAACGCACGCTGGTACTCCTGCACGGTATCGTCCATCCCTGCCGTCTTCATTCGGCCCGTAGCGCCCACCGCCGGGGTATCCCACACGATTTTCTTGCCGTGGAGGCGCGTATGGTTGATTTCCGCGAAATCATGGTCTTCGGTAGCCATCCAATAAACGGGCACGAAATGATAGTCGGGAAAGGCCGCTTTGAGGTCGCGCGCGAGCCGTATGGTGCTGGCAATCTTGAAGATGAAATACAGCGGCCCGGTAAATATATTGAGCTGGTGGCCGGTGGTGACGGTGAAGGTGCGCTCGTCTGCCAGGGCACTGATGTTGGCTGTCACGGCAGAACGTTCCGCCAAGACGTGACCATATTGGCGCCGCAATACTTGAACCAATTCCGTTCGGTCGGTTTTTCCAGTTTTGGCTTCGATTTGCCGGGCGAAGCCGTCAAGCGTCGGCCTATTGCCCGCGAAGGGTGCCAAAGCAGGCGCATCGGCGAGATATGCCAGCAAGGTCTTGGAAAAGCTGTTGGTATCTTTGTAATCTATATAGGTGGCCTTCATCAGTAAACAAAGATAGGCGTTGCCGGCAAAAACCGCGACTGATAACGATTATTTGACAATCGTTCCATATAGATCGAAGTCTTCGGCCCGGTCTATATGTACATTGGCGAAGTGGCCTAGCGTTAAATGCCTTTGTGCCGCGGGAATGAGCACCTCGTTATCCACCTCAGGCGAATCGTATTCGGTGCGGCCAATAAAATAGTCGCCCTCCACCTTATCGACCAATACCTTGTAGGCATTCCCTACTTTCTGCTGGTTGATATCGAACGAGATGCCCTGTTGGATGTCCATGATCTGCTCCACGCGGGCGGCCTTTGTTTCTTCGGCCACGTCGTCTTCCAGCGTGTGAGCATGGGTTTTTTCTTCGTGCGAATAGGTAAAGCAGCCGAGGCGGTCGAACCGCGTATCGGCCACCCATTGCTGAAGCTCATCGAAATCCCGCTCGGTTTCGCCGGGATAGCCGCAGATGAGGGTGGTACGCAGAGCAATGCCCGGCACGCGATCGCGTATGGCGGTGACCAGATCGATGGTTTTCTGCTTGGTGATGCCGCGCCGCATGGACTTGAGCATCGGATCGCTGATGTGCTGCAAGGGCATATCGAGGTAATTGCAGATATTATCGCGTTCGTTCATGGCATCGAGGATATCCATAGGGAAGCCTGATGGGTAGGCATATTGCAGCCGTATCCATTCAATACCGTTTACGTCTGATAATCGGCGCAATAAATCGGCAAGGTTGCGCTTCCCGTACAGGTCGAGCCCGTAATAGGTGAGGTCTTGCGCGATGAGGATAAGCTCCTTGGTGCCGTTTTTGGCCAGGAGTTGCGCTTCCTTCACCAAGTCTTCCATGGGTTTGGACATGTGCTTGCCCCGCATGAGCGGGATGGCACAGAAGGAACAGGGGCGGTTGCAGCCCTCGGCAATCTTGAAGTAAGCAAAGTGCGAAGGGGTGGTAAGCAACCGCTCGCCCACCAACTCGTGCTTATAGTCCGCGCCTACAGCGCCCAGTAAGTCTTGGAGATCGTGCGTGCCGAAGTAGGCATCTACATTGGGGATCTCATTTTGCAGTTCCGGTTTGTAGCGTTCGGACAGGCATCCGGTAACGATGACCTTGCTCACCTTGCCCTCATCTTTGAGCGCGCTGTACTGTAGGATGGTATCGATGGATTCTTGTTTGGCGTTATCGATGAACCCACAGGTATTGATGACCACGATATCGTCCGTGCGGATGTCGGCCGACTCATGCACCACGGGCATATCGTTGCCGCGCAGTTGGCCCATCAGCACCTCGCTATCGTGTATGTTTTTGGAGCAGCCCAGGGTCACCACGTTTACACGGGGTTTCTGGGGTATATCTGCTTCCTTTGTCAGTTTCGTCTTCATGCTATCGTTATGTTCATTTGAACAGGGAGTCGACAAACTCCTTCTTGTTGAACAGCTGGAGGTCGTCCATTTTTTCGCCCACGCCAATGTATTTCACCGGTATTTTGAACTGGTCGGATATGCCGATGACCACGCCGCCTTTGGCAGTACCATCGAGTTTTGTGAGGGCCAGCGCGTTAACGTCTGTAGCTTGGGTAAACTGCTTGCACTGCTCGATGGCGTTCTGGCCGGTAGAGGCATCGAGCACGAGCAGGATTTCGTGGGGCGCACCGGGTACGATCTTCTGCATAACCTGCTTGATCTTGGTGAGCTCATTCATGAGCGCTACTTTGTTGTGCAACCTGCCGGCGGTGTCGATGATGGCCACATCGTCGCCATTGGCTACGGCCGATTTGACCGTATCGAACGCTACGGAAGCAGGGTCTGACCCCATTGCTTGTGCCACCACACGCACGCCGACACGCTCGCCCCACAGCTGGATCTGTTCCACGGCTGCTGCGCGGAATGTATCGGCAGCGCCAAGGACCACACTGTTACCGGCCTGTTTGAGCTGGTGGGCCAGTTTGCCGATGGTGGTTGTTTTGCCCACACCGTTGACGCCAACCACCATGATGACGTAAGGCTTGTGCTCGCCATATTCGAAGTGCTCGAAATCGCTGCTGTTGTTTTCGGCGAGCAGGGTTTGGATCTCATCGCGCAGGAGGGTGTTGAGCTCGGACGTGTTGATGTACTTATCGCGCGCCACGCGGGCTTCGATGCGGTCGATGATTTTGAGGGTGGTGGTCACGCCTACATCCGAAGTAACGAGCACCTCTTCCAGTTCGTCGAGCACGTCATCATCTACGGTAGATTTGCCCACAACCGCCTTAGTGATTTTGGACAAAAACCCTTCTTTGGTTTTCTCGAGGCCCTTATCGAGGGCTTGCTGGGCCTCGGGTGTTTCCTGCTTTTTCTTGAAAAAATCAAATAGTCCCATACCTTGTTATCGCTGAAATGCAAACATAACAAAAAAGCCCTTCCGGTAGTTTTCCGAAACGGCTTTTCGCAATATCGATTGGCTGCAGCAGTTACTCTGCAGCGGTTTCTTCAACGGCTACTTTAGCTGCCTCTACGGCATCTTTGATGTGGTCGTTGTGCGCAATCAGTTCCTTAAAGGTATATGCACCAGTTTTGGGGGACCTTACGGCAGTGATAACCTTGGTGTAGTCTTTGCCTTTGCCCGTTTTGAGTGATGCTACTGCTTTCTTTGCCATCTCTTTTTATTCATTATGCAAATTGCTGATGAAAGCAACTGCGATTTATTTAATCTCTTTGTGAACGGTAACACGACGCAACACCGGGTTGAATTTTTTCAATTCAAGCCGCTCAGTGGTGTTTTTCTTGTTCTTGGTGGTGATGTAACGCGACATCCCCGGCTGACCGCTTTCTTTGTGCTCGGTACATTCCAGAATGACCTGTACCCTATTTCCTTTTTTTGCCATTGCTTCGTTGTATTATCATCCGCCCAACCGGTGCGGATAGTTCTTTAGACGTATCCCTTCTTGATAAACTTGTTAATCACGGCGGTGATGCCGTTTTTGTTGATGGTCTTTATCGCCGAGGTGGATACTTTCAGGGTAATCCAACGGTTTTCTTCAGGAATGAAGAACCGCTTGGTCTGCAGGTTGGGGTAAAACTTACGCTTCGTCTTCGCATTTGAATTGGAAACGTTGTACCCATTCATCGCCCCTTTTCCTGTTAAATCACAAACTCTTGACATGATGGTATGCTATTATATATTATTAACCCCTTTTCGCAAAGGGTTTGCAAATATCTGCATTTGTTTTTTATTATACAATTATTTTTTCATCTAAGTATAATTTGCCTTTTAACAGTGATGAAGCTTGCGTTTCCGCAGGTTTCGAATTGATAAACGCTAGATCCAACCCGCCAAATTCAGTGCAATCTTTTTGTGCAGTATACTAAAAACCGACCATCAATTGAAACGCCCTTTCTATAAATCGGGGGAACCCATTGGTTAAGTGCTATGCAAAGCGTATGGCACCTGCCACTAGTTTTGACCCTCGAACTAGAAAAGCTTCAAAATTATGGCTCCTTTGGCATTACTTATAGGCAACAGTCGCTACCTCCCAGGCCTCCTATGCGCAGTCTTACTTAGCGCATCTGCCGCAACCCTGCATGCGCAAGAACTCGTATTGGAAAGACAGGTGGTAGGGAGCACGGGGTATAGTATGCAGGTGGGTCACACCATTTTTCAGTACACCGCTGGTGAAGCGGTGGTCGCGACGCTGATGGAGTCGCCTTTACTCCTCACCCAGGGGTTTCAGCAACCGGAAGTAACCGTAATCCACGATATCCCCCAGCTACCGTACTTGACCGACTTCATCTTATTCCCGAACCCGGCATCCAGCTATACCACCATCCGGTTCAATTTATTTGCTCCCGGCAATGTACGGCTCATGCTGGTCAACAACGCGGGCCAGGTTGTATATAGTGAAGATCGCAACGTAGCCGCCGGCCTGCTCGAATACCGCGTACCGCTTGAACAGTATGCTTCGGGCCTGTACTACGTGGTGCTGTCCGTTGACTCATCGAGAAAATACACCGAGAAATTAATCATTCAGTAACAACCAACGCAATGAACACCAAAACACTCACCGGCGCTTTCCTGATCCTGCTCGTCGGGCTGATCCCCGCAGTGACACGGGTAACGGCCCAGCATAATCGGACCGTCACTACCGGTGCATCCTTCCTCTTGCTGAGCCCCGATGCCCGCAATGCCGGCGTGGGTGAGGCTGGTACGGGCCTGGAGTCCGATGCCAATGCCCTCTATGCTAACGCGGCAAAAATAGTCTTCGCCGACCGGATGGGCATTAGCCTCTCCTATACCCCGTGGATGCGCCAACTGGTGGATGACGAGCACTTGAGCTACTTGGCGGCGTACCGCCGATTGAACGACCGGGAGTCGCTGGGGATGTCGATCAAATATCTCGACTTGGGTGATGCTTCCTTTCGGGACGAAGCAGGCAACCTGTTGCAGCGGTATAGCCCCGCGGAGTTTGCACTCGACGTCAGCTATGCCCGCAAATTGGGCGAGCATTTCGCCATGGCGCTTACGGCGCGGTACATCCACAGTGCACTGGGTGCCGGTGTTTACAATGGGCTGGAAACGGATCCAGCCAATGCATTTGCAGTGGACGTGAGTGTTTACTCCGAACGTGAGCTATTCCAGTCCCGTCAATTCGGAAAGCGATTTGCCTGGGGAATCAACCTGAGCAATGTGGGCACCAAAATCAGCTACACCAATTCCAAAGAGAGCTTCCTACCGATGAATTTACGTTTAGGAACGGGGTATGCCCTTTACAACGACCCGAATAACCGGCTCACCCTGCTGCTGGACGTCAACAAACTCTTGGTCCCTACATCGCCGACATACAAATTGGACGAAAATGGACAGCCCACCACCGAAATAGCGCAAGGCAAAGACCCCAACAGAAGTGTGCCCGAGGCCCTGTTTACGTCGCTGTTCGATGCGCCGGGAGGATTCAGCGAGGAGCTTTCCGAATTTACGATTGCCGGAGGGTTCGAGTTCAGTTACTATCGGCAGTTTTTCCTCCGCGCGGGCTATTTCCATGAAGCGCCCGATAAGGGCAATAGACAACATCTCTCTACGGGATTAGGTCTTCGGGTGAGCGACTTCCAACTGGACATGAGCTACACCATGCCAATGGCTGGGCGGTATACCGTGCGCAATGAATTTAAAGCGACACTCAGCTTTAACCTTAACAATTAAATCGAACAACAAAAACAGCTAAAATATGATTATGAAAGCAAAACTATTCATCGCCGCATTCGGATTGCTGCTCGCGTGCTTGGGTGCATCGGGGCAATCTGGTCTCGACGGCATCAATTACCAAGCGGTAGCCCGGAACACGGACGGAACGGTATTGGCCGAAAAAAGCATCCGCGTACGACTATCCGTCATCGGCGAGTCGGCAGCCGGCGAGGTCCAGTACCGTGAAGAACATGAGCTCACCACCAATAAGCTGGGGCTTTTCACACTGCAGATCGGCCGGGGACAGGCTGACCAAGGGACGTTTGCCACGATTCCGTGGCAAAACGCCAACCAGTACCTGAAAGTGGAAATTGCCATGGATGGCGGCATGTTTGCTGACTTGGGCACCACCCAGCTGATGAGCGTACCATTTGCACTGTATGCGGCATCAGGAGGGGCGCCCGGAGAAGCCGGGCCGCAGGGGCCGGCAGGACCACAAGGCCCGGCAGGTCCGCAAGGACCCCAAGGAGAGAAGGGCGATCCCAATGGCCCTCCGGGACCGCAGGGTGAGCAAGGTGAAAAAGGAGATCCTGGTATACAGGGACCGCAAGGTGTCGCTGGACCGCAGGGTCCCGAAGGACCGCAAGGCGAGAAAGGCGATACCGGTGAGCAGGGCATCCAAGGCATTGCTGGACCACAAGGAGAAACCGGACCACAGGGGGTCGCAGGACCGCAAGGACCAGCAGGACCCCAAGGGGAGCAGGGCGAGAAAGGCGATACCGGTGAGCAGGGCATCCAAGGCATTGCTGGACCACAAGGAGAAACCGGACCACAGGGGGTCGCAGGACCGCAAGGACCAGCAGGACCCCAAGGTGAGCAGGGCGAGAAAGGCGATACCGGTGAGCAGGGCATCCAAGGCATAGCTGGACCACAAGGAGAAACCGGACCACAGGGGGTCGCAGGACCGCAAGGACCAGCCGGACCCCAAGGTGAGCAGGGCGAGTAAGGCGATCCCGGTGAGCAGGGCATCCAAGGCATAGCTGGACCACAAGGAGAAACCGGACCACAGGGGGTCGCAGGACCGCAAGGACCAGCAGGACCCCAAGGGGAGCAGGGCGAGAAAGGCGATACCGGTGAGCCGGGCATCCAAGGCATTGCTGGACCACAAGGAGAAACCGGACCACAAGGAGAAATCGGGCCACAGGGGGTCGCAGGACCCCAAGGACCAGCAGGGCCCCAAGGTGAGCAGGGCGAGAAAGGCGATACCGGTGAGCAGGGCATCCAAGGCATTGCTGGACCACAAGGAGAAACCGGACCACAAGGAGAACTCGGGCCACAGGGGGTCGCAGGACCCCAAGGACCAGCCGGGCCCCCAGGTGAGCAGGGCGAGAAAGGCGATACCGGTGAGCAGGGCATCCAAGGCATCGCTGGACCACAGGGTATAGCTGGACCGCAGGGACCTGAAGGACCACAGGGTGAGCAAGGTGAAAAAGGCGACCAGGGCGAACCGGGTCCCGCTGGCGCTGATGGTGTACTCACCGGCCCAGCAGGGGGCGACCTCTCAGGTAACTACCCCGATCCGGTGGTGGCTAAGTTGCAAACGGTGCCCGTATCTAATGCAGCCCCTGCTAATAACGACGTACTCAAATTTGATGGTGCGCAGTGGGTGCCGGGCGCAGTCGCGGGAGGCGGGCTTACATTGCCATTTATTGCTACGGAGAATCTACCCAGCACCTTATTCTCCATCACCAATGAAGGCAATGGCACGGCGGGGAATTTCGCGATTAACAACAGCGCCGCATCGGTGCCGACACTCCGCGTGCAGACCAATAGCAATACAGCTCCCGCAGCAAGTTTCGAGAACGCCGCCAATAGCGGCGGGAATGTGCTCTTGGTAGCAGGCAATGGAACCGGAACCAGCATGATAAGTCGGGCGAGCGGAACCGCCGGAAACGCTGGCTTTTTCCACACGAACAACACAAACAACAATTCGCATACGCTAAATGTCATGACCATAGGGGGCGGGGCAGCGGTTTCAGCACGGTCGACCTCGGGTAGTACGTTTTCGGGATTTAACAATAACTCAGGCACCGTTTTCGAGGGCGTCAAGCAAGGTACCGGTATGGTCGCCTCCTTTCGGTCGACCACCAGTTCCAATAACGATCCGAGTCTTTTTGTGGAAACAGTAAGCACAGGCACAGGCCGCGGAATCGATGTGGTCGCCGCCAATGGGACTGCGCTCCGCGCAACGAGTTTCGGGCCCGCGCCTGTAGCGGAGTTCTTTACCTCTGGAGGTGCCGACGCCAACGCACTGCTCTTGCGTAATACGGTGCAGGCCAACAATCAAGAAACCCTATTGGTGCAGTCAAACAGTACACTAGCAGCTGCGGCACGTTTTAGGGTGGCTGGTGGTATTGGGGCTGCGGTGATTGGTGAAACCACCGTTAATATTCCCAATAGTAATGCCGCCGTAACGGGTCGTGCTACGGGAACAGGGGGCGGCGCTGGCCATTTCGCCATCAGCAATGCATCAAATACGGCTTCGGCGCTACTTGCCGCATCGCAGGGTAGCGGAACGGCATTTTTTGCCAGAAATTCGGGCACCGGGCAGGCTGCGAGAATTTCCGTTGATCAACTTTCAAATCCAAGCACGGCACTACGTGTTGAGTCAAACAGCAACCAAGGATCAGCGGCCTATTTCACGTCAACCAGCCAGAATAGCTTAACACCGACGATAAGAATAGATGGGAACAACCATGGTGCCATTCTGGCCGAAAGTTCCGGTGCGACGGGGTACGTTGCCGACTTTAAAATCACGAATCCGGGTAATGTCTCCCCGGTCTTGGTAGCACGGCATGATGGGAATGGAGCTGGCTTATTGGCTTCATCCACTGGCGGCGGAATCGCAATTAGCGCATTGGCAAGTACCGGAACGGCGTTACGAGCCGTGGTTATTGGCAACGCTCCTGCAGCCCATCTGATTGCAGACAATGCCGCCAATGTATTAATCGTTCAGTCTGACGGCCCAGGTAACAAGGCCGTGTTTCGGTCAGGCAACAATCCAGCAACCAATGTCGCCCGGATCAATGCCGTGGGTACTGGCTTCTTCAACGGTGGCACCGTTAATGGTGGCGCCGACATCGCCGAAGCCTTTGACGTGGAAGGAACCATTGCCCAATACGAACCGGGGGATGTGCTGGTGATCTCCATGGATGAAGACCGCACGGTAGCCAAATCGGCCGAAGCATACTCCGATATCGTGGTGGGTGTGTACGCCACCAAGCCGGGCGTATTGCTCACTGAAGAAGGCATCGACGATGACATCTCACACATGGCACCCATGGGGGTAGTTGGGGTGATACCCACCAAAGTGTGCCTGGAAGGCGGCGCCATCAAACGGGGAGATCTTTTGGTAACTTCTTCCATGAGCGGCGTGGCCATGAAAGCCGACAAAAGCAAAATCGGGCCGGGCCAGGTGATCGGAAAAGCATTGCAGGAGTACAATGGTGCTGGTGTGGGTAAAATAAAGGTCTTGGTCAACGTGAAATAGCCGCAACGCGTGAACGGAATTTACTCACTGGATACCCGTGCAAGCTGGATCGCTACCGAAGTACCGACAGGCTGCCCATCGGCATCAACCAGGTCATGGATAGTAAAAGGCAGTACGCGACCAAACGCTTTATTGAACGCCGCAATGCGTTTGCGGGTAATCGCGATACCCAAGGACTTGTTGGTGGAGGGTACGTTTTCGATGGCGGTTGCAGACTGTTTACGACCAATACCATCGTCTGAAATGGAGCAGGACAATATATCTTCGTGTGTCGCCAAGAACTCGACAACGATGGTGCCGCATGCCTGTCGCGGGAGTAAGCCATGGATCAACGCATTTTCAACAAAGGGCTGGATAAAAAGCGGAGGCACAATGATGATTTCGGGGTCTATATCTGGTGGGGTGATGATTTCGATCGCAATTTGGTCGCCAAAACGAAGCTGCTCCATGTGGATGTACTGGCGTACGGTATCCAGCTCAACGGCAAGGGTGATGGTCGCTTCTTCAGAATGCTCCAACACTTTGCGGACCAGCCTGGACAGCGTGGTCACGTACCGGGTAGCCGATTGCTTGTCGCCTTGATGAATCATGCTATTGAGGCTATTCAGGCAGTTGTTGAGAAAATGGGGGTTCATCTGCAAACGCCAAAGTGCATCCTCCAGTTCGCTCACCCGTCGCTGATGAATGAGGTTGCTGGCGGTCGCTTTTTTCCGGAAATACCAGCAGCAGCTTGCTGTCAGCAACGCGGCGCCCCCGGCAATGAGAAAATAGGCAGTCATGTATACATAATTGGACTGCGTAAAATAAGTGATTTTAAGGCAACTATCACAAAGAACGAGAAAAAAAATTCAATTCAGTGTCAAAATGAAACATATAGGGATAATCGGGGCCGGTATCAGCGGCCTCACTACAGCAAAAACGTTCCTGCAAAAGGGCTATCAGGTCACCATACTGGAAAAATCTGATGGGGTTGGCGGGGTGTGGCATGGGAGCTGCTCCTACATGGGCGTGACCACGCAGACCACGCGCGATGAGTACGCGTTTTCGGATTTCCCGATGCCGGCGCATTACCCCATGTGGCCCACAGGCGGGCAGGTGCAGGAGTACTTGCAAAACTATGCCGCCCATTTTGGCGTGATGCCCCACATCCGTTTTCGTGCGACCGTCAAAAGTATGTACTACGATGGGTTCAACTGGGTGGTACGGCTCGAAGCCGGTGAGACCCTTTCTTTCGCTTACGTGGTGGTATGTACCGGCACCTTTCATGAGCCTTATATACCGAAGATTCCCGGCATGGATACCTACCACGAAACCGGTGGGCAACTGCTGCATTCCTCCCTCGTATCGGCTACCGAACAGCTGGCGGGCAAGGACATTGCCGTAGTCGGTTTCGCCAAGTCGGCCACCGATATCGCAACCACGGCATCCGAAATCGGCAAAAGCTGTACGCTCATCTACCGCCGGGCGCAATGGAAGGTGCCGCGCTACTTCGGCAACCGCGTCAACATGAAATACCTGCTGTTTTCCCGCTTTTCGGAAGCATTTTTCAATGCCCGCAAGAAACCGGTGTTCCAGCGTATCCTGCATTCGGTGGGAAAACCCATGGTGTGGGCGCAGTGGCGGTTGCTCGAACTGCTGCTGAAAAAACAATTCGGACTCAAAAAGTGCGGTATGCTGCCAACGCATCGCATCGAGGACCAGATCAGCTGCAGCTTGGGGGTGGAGCCGGTCGATTTTTACAAGAAAGTAGCCGCGGGGCAAATCGCGGGGATCTGCTCCGAAGTGGCCCGTTTTGAAGGCCGCGATATGGTGTTGACAAACGGGCAGGTCATACGGCCCGACATGGTGGTACTCGGCACGGGCTTCAGGCAGCGACTGCCTTTCCTCAATGTGCAATACCAAGAGATGATTACCAATGCAAAGGGCATGTACACACTGTACCGGAACATCCTGCATCCAGACCTCCCACAAATGGGATTCGTGGGATTCAATTCGAGTTTGTTTACCACGCTAACCTCCGAGGTGGCCGCACATTGGCTCGCTGCTGTCGTGTCGGGCGAACTGATCCTACCGCCCGCCGAAGATATGCTGGATGAAATGCGCGCAATGGAAAAATGGCGGAGCGTGGGGAGGCCCATTGCGTCGGAATTCAGCGGCTTGTGCGTGGCCCCCTTCAATTTCCAGCACCTGGATGAACTGATGGCCGACATGGGTCTCCGTACCCGGGCCTCCCGGAATATCATTCATGAATTTTTCAAGCCCATTAATCCCAAAGACTACAAAAAAATGCTTTCAGGAAAACCAAAGGCTTTTTAATCCCCTTTTTTCCTACCTTAGCGGTAAGGTAAACAGCTCACGATGCGCCTCCGGAAACGGTTATACACACGACTCCTACTATCCATTGCACTGGGTACGGGGATAGCTGTGGCATCGGGGCAGGAAACGGACAGCTGGGCACAGGTGGAGCAAAATGGGGGGGGTACCATCACGGCATTGTGGTATGACATCGACCCGTTCATTTTTGATGACGTGAACGGAAAACTGCAAGGTGTGGAATATGAACTGATGGAATCCTTTGCCGACTGGGTCAAAAAGACCTACGGCTACGAAGTTTCTATTAACTGGAAAGACGCTGGTAGCTTTAACGGCATTTACGACCAAATCAAGCACGCCTCGGGTAG
Organism: Parapedobacter flavus; assembly: GCF_035818675.1. Taxonomy (NCBI): domain Bacteria; kingdom Pseudomonadati; phylum Bacteroidota; class Sphingobacteriia; order Sphingobacteriales; family Sphingobacteriaceae; genus Parapedobacter; species Parapedobacter flavus. The sequence goes on along the minus strand of NZ_JAYKZZ010000016.1, from coordinate 210,222 downwards.
CGGCCTATTCGGATGGTCCTTTTTTTCCATCACGCCCGAAAGGAAGCAGGAAGTACGGTTTACCCCGCCCTACATGCCCGACATCAATGTACTGGTAACCAACGACCTCATGCCTATATTTAGCAACGAAGCTGCATTCATCGACACCATACGCCACTTGCATGGCTATACGATGCAGCACACCGCTATGGAGCATGATATGGAGGCGCTAATCCGCGGCTATGACATCGCCGTTTCCCGCCAATATGATGATTATGAAATACTGGAGAAAATAGCGGAAGAACGGAACGCTTTCGGCTATGTTCCGCTTACGGTGTACGTAGTAAGCCTGCAAAAAGGCATCAAAGTGAAAAGGCAGCACCTCTTCGCCACCGAGCGACCGGGGCTGGCTGGTATATTCCCCAAAAATAGTGACTGGCAACCCATCGCAAACGAGTACTTCCAGAGCTTTGAATGCAAGCGGCTGGTAAACAAGTTGCTTGCCAAATATTTGGGCAGCGAAATTGGAGGGATTATCATGGAAGGCCCCGGGGCCAGCCCGGACGGACAACGCGACGCCGAATTGGAGCTGGTAACCAAGGAACGTGAAATCGTATCGCGAAGACTGGCCAGTACGCTGTTGGCATCCGAGCGCGATAAGACGCTGCGCTACGTGAGTATCCTGTTGATTATTATTGCCGTGGTCATCGTGGTACTGATGTATAACAGGTATCGGATGAAGACCCACCTGACCAAATTATTGACCCAACGCAATACCGTCATCGGGAAGCAAAACCGCGATATCGAACGCATAAACCGACGATTGCACATGCGGGTGCTACAGGCCCAGATAAATCCTCACTTTGTATTTAATTCGCTCAACGACCTGCAATACTACATCAATAAGGGCGATACCAATACGTCTTTGAGCTATGTTTCGCGGTTCTCCCGATTTATCCGGGAGCTGATTACCCAGGCCAACGAGCCGGAAATAACGCTGACACAGGAGAAACAATTTTTAAAACTTTACCTTGAACTTGAGAAAATGCGGTTCACGGGGAAATTCGATTACGTCATCGCAGCGGATGAAGATATGCCCCGAGACATTGCAGGGCTGCCACCGCTCATCATCTACCACTATGTGGAAAATGCCTTGTATCACGGCATCCTCAATCTCGATGAGAAGGGGGAAGTGACAATATCCTTCGGTTACCAGGCCCCACATTTGATCTGTACCATCACAGACAACGGTTGTGGCCGCGAAGCTGCCAAAGCACGGAAGCAGAAGCGCGACACAGACGACACAACCCCCTATAAGGGGTTACTCCACGACCGTATCCGCGTGTTGAATGAAGAAGTAACGGATCGGATATCGGTGAATGTACAGGACCTGGTGACGCCCGATGGAAATCCGGCGGGAACGCGGGTGGTACTGCAACTGCTTGTGAGCTCGCGTGCAGCAGACCCTATCGTATTTGATTATTGACAACGGCAATGCAGAAAGCAATTATCATCGAAGACGAAGTCCGCAGCAGAGAGCTCTTGCATGATCTCGTAATAGCAAATTGCCCGGAAGTGCAGGTGGTGGCCCAAACCGGGGCGATTGGTGAAGCCGTCGAACTGATTAGAGCGCACCAACCCCATCTGCTGTTTTTGGATATTGAGCTCCAGACCGGCACCGGCTTCGAAATCCTTCAACAGGTCGCGGACCTCAGCCCTGCCGTCATATTCACCACGGCGTATGACCATTATGCCATCAAGGCCATCAAGTTTAGCGCTGCCGACTACCTACTTAAACCCATCGATATCGATGAATTGAAAGAAGCAGTAAGCAAAGTGCTGAGCAGATCGGTAGAAAGCCACCAGCAGATGCTGAGCTCGTTGATACAGAACCTGAATAACATGCAACACCGTGGTGAACCCACCCTTACCCTGTCACTAGCCAACGAACTTGAGTTCGTGCCGCTGCAAAACATCATCCGTATCGAGGCCGCCGGCGCATACTCTACGTTTTACCTCACCTGTGGCCGGAACATCATGGTGAGTAAGAACCTGAAGGAATACGAAGTGTTATTGACAGGCCATCAATTCATGCGCATCCACAACTCCCACATCATCAATCTCAACGAGATAAAACGGATGCTAAAAACTGACGGCGGCTATGCCGTGATGAGCGACGATTTTCCGGTGATGATTTCCCCGAAAAAGAAAGAAACATTCATCCAGATGATGAATAATCGGAACCTGTAACATTTCCGCTCCTACGGGGTTGCCATAGACAACGAGCGTTATTCCTCTTCAAACTTCCACCGTACGAAGGCCTCAATAGCTTCATATTCAGCCATGCCCAAACCGTCGTATAGCTTGGCCGTTTCGCGGGTACGCTCTTCTGCGCGCACCCAGAATTCGCGGGCGTCATCGCCCGGGAATACGGGGAGGTCTTTCTGCGATTGATGCTTGAAGATAGCGTGCCGTTTGCGTAACACTTCTTGTGGCGATAATGGAACTGCCATTTCAATTTCGTGGATTTCGAACTCGTGCCAAGCACCGCGGTAAAGCCATAACCAGCAATCTTTGGTCCACGCTTCGGTTTTGCGGAGGCGTGCCATGGCTTCGTGGATGATATCGAAGCACACTTTGTGGGTGCCGTGCGGATCGGCGAAGTCGCCCGCGGCAAAAATCTGATGGGGCTTGATCTGTTGGAGGAGCTCCATGGTGGCCACGATGTCGTCTTCAAAATCGAGCGCCTTGCTGTACTTGCCCCGATCGTAGAAGGGCAGGTTCTGGAAATGGATATTCTCGTCGGGCAAGCCGGCGAAGCGAGCACCAGCGATGGCCTCGCCCTTGCGGATGAGCCCCTTGACGGTAAGCAACTCGGCCGTATCCATTTGGTTGGGCCGCTTGTCGCCAATAAACCGGCGTGTTTCGGCGTAGAGCGCTTCCAGTTTCTGCGTATCGATGCCCTGCGATTTGGCGAAATCGGTAGCAAACTCGATAAAGCGGAGTGCATCGTCGTCCCATACGGCCGTATTGCCCGAAGTTTGGTAGGCAACATGCACATCGTGCCCCTGGTCGGCCAGCCGGATGAAGGTGCCGCCCATGGAAATCACATCATCATCCGGGTGCGGCGAGAAAATGATCGACCGTTTCTTTGCCGGGTCGCGGCGTTCGGGGCGTTGGCTATCATCGGCATTGGGCTTACCGCCCGGCCATCCGGTAATGGTATGTTGCAGTTGGTTGAATATATCGATATTAATTTGGTATACGGGCCCCTTTTCGGTGGCCAGTTGTGCCATACCGTTGGTGTTGTAATCGTCTTCGGTAAGTTTAAGGACCGGCTTCTTGAGGGTTTGCGAAAGCCACACCACCGCCTTCTTAACGGTTTTGCGATCCCAAACGCAATCCTTCACCAACCACGGCGTATCGAAACGGGTGAGCATGGATGCCGCATCTTCGTCGAGCACGAACTCTACACTGTCCGAAAGCTGCAGGTAGGTGGCTGGCACATCGGCAGAAAGCTCGCCTTCGATAGCCTTTTTGACGATCTCGGCCTTCTTCTGGTTCCACGCCATAAGGATGATCTCGCGGGCTTTGAAGATGGTACCGATGCCCATGGTGATGGCCTTGGTGGGCACATTCTCTTTACCACCGAAATCGCGCGAGGCATCCCTGCGGGTAAGGTCGTCGAGCGTGACGAGCCGCGTGCCGGAATTAGGGGCTGATCCCGGTTCATTGAAGCCGATGTGGCCGGTACGGCCGATACCGAGGATCTGCAGATCCAGTCCGCCCAATGCCGTAATTTTCTGCTCGTAGGCCAAGCAGTAATCATGGATATCTTCCATGGCCAATGTACCATCGGGGATGTGCACGTTGGCTCGTTTGATGTCTACGTGGTCAAAGAGATGCGTATTCATGAACGTCACATAACTTTGCTCCGAATCGGGTAGCATCGGATAATATTCATCGAGGTTGAAGGTGACCACATTTTGGAAGCTGAGCCCTTCTTCGCGGTGCAAGCGGACCAGCTCCGCGTACACCCGCACGGGGGTGGCACCGGTAGCGAGGCCCAAGATAGCCTGCTCACCGTTCTCTTTTTTGCTACGGATCAGGTCAGCGATACGTTTGGCTACCGCCAAGGATGCTGCGGTAGGGTCGGCGTGAACACTCACGGGTACTTTCTCGAAGCGTGTTTCTTCCAGTAAATTTAGTCTTGCCATTATAGGAATTACGTAAAAGGTGAGACGCAAAAATAGGGATAAATGCCATATGTGCAGCAAGTTTTTGGGGAAATATTTACAAGCCAGCGTGGAACGGGCCGCGCAATCGTGTGCGTGTATGCATTTAGAAAAAAGAACCTGTCCTTCCCCGCTAAACTACGGCAGCGCGTCAAAGCCGATTTATTGCCAACCGTAATCGATTGTTCTGTTTACGCAATGGCGCGCACAAGGCGCCCATATAGCCGATTGTAATTAGACAAACGATTGCGTTAGTATTGGGTTTCTTTTTCTGATTAACCTTTTCTACCTTGCTGTGAGAAATTGTAATAATCCTTCGTAATTAGCAGGCCCAGGGGTTACTGATCATAAAAAAGCTATGAGGTTCGATGCATTTGTATTTATTGTTCTTTTCCTAACGATCCACGCCGCTGCAGCAAAAGGAACGGAAGTACCCATCATACCGAAGCCCTTGGTAAGTACGCCTGTGAATGAGGAGTTCATGCTTACCAAAGCAACGCCGATTATTATCGCGGATAAGGAAGCGGAGAACACGGGCTATTTTCTGCAAAAGGAGCTTTTGAAATATACCGGTATTCCGGTTACTATCCAAGATTCAGGAACCCAGCCTGCGATTTTGCTGAGTTTATCGACCGATAGGAGCTTGGCGGATAAAGCCTATCGCCTCACCATGAATTCCCAACAGATCCACATCACATCATCCGATGATGAGGGGTTGTTTTTGGGGGTGATGAGCTTAATGCAGATCGTGAGGCAGACCGATCGAAAAGGCGATGCGTTACACCTTGCCTGCTGGGACATCGAAGATAAAGCTTACTTTGAATGGCGAGGGGTCATGCTCGACGAATCCAGGCATTTTTTTGGAAAGGAAACGGTGAAACGTATTTTGGATTGGATGGCTTTCTACAAACTGAATCGGTTTCATTGGCACCTCACGGATCAACCGGGGTGGCGGATTGAGATAAAGCAGTACCCCAGGTTGACACTGGTGGGCGGAATAGGGAATCACTCGGACCCGCTTTCAACAGCCGCATATTATACGCAGGAAGACATTAAGGAAATTGTGGCTTACGCCACGGAACGACATATCGAGATCATCCCTGAAATTGATATGCCGGGACATGCAACCGCTGCTAACATGGCGTATCCGGAGTTTAGCGGCGGCGGGTCGGAACGATATCCCGATTTTACATTTAACCCCGGAAAGGACACAGTTTATGAATACCTGACGAACATCTTGAGGGAGGTCGATGCATTATTCCCGTTTCAGAAAATTCATTTGGGCGGCGATGAAGTCCATTTTGGCAATGCAAACTGGAAGGTAGATCCGTCTGTTCAATCGCTGATGCGCGAGCAGGAGCTGAAGACGCTAAAGGAGGTGGAAAATTACTTCATCCAACGGATGGCCGACAGTGTATTCAGGCTGAATAACGAAGTGTTTGCTTGGGATGAAGTGGTGGGGTCGGATCTCCCTATAAAGGGGACCACCGTGTTATGGTGGCGGCACGATAAACCGGAAGAATTAAGAAAAGGGCTTGATAAGGGCTTCAACACCATATTGTGCCCCAGGCTGCCGCTCTATTTTGATTTTGTTCAGGATAGTTCACATACCATCGGTCGCAAATGGCAAAAGGGTTTCGTGCCCATCGAGGCCGTTTACGACTTCCCTTCCGAAGCACTCATGGCCTATCCGAACGCAAACAAACTGATCAAAGGTATACAGGCCAACCTTTGGACAGAAGCCTTATCTACGGATGAACATATTGATTATATGCTGTTCCCCAGAATTACGGCACTGGCCGAATCGGCATGGTCCGACCCGAAGAAGAAGGATTACTCGAAATTTACAGAAAGGTTAGCGAATCACCTGGTACTTTTTGCCAGAGCGGGCCTTTATTATTTCGACCCCTTTGACCCCGAAAAGTTCCCGGAGTACCTCAGTCCGGTACAACGAAACCATATGGCCCCGGATTTCGATGAGCTGATGCGGTTAGAACAAAAATCGACTGATTAAAGATGAGAATTATGCTAAAGTTAAATTTATTAGGGATCGCGGTGCTGTGCTTTATGGCTTCATCATTCGTGGGTTGCACGGCACAAAAGGGCGAAACTCCGCAAGGGGCTGTGATTGACAGTGGGTTTGCAAGGGCAGAAATCCAACTGGCTAACATGCTTGATACGATTGCTAAATACCGTACCGATAGCAAATTCTTACCCAAGTCGGTGGGCAAAAATGGTAAAAACACCTTGTCGGGCATCTACGATTGGACGAGCGGATTTTTCCCGGGCACGCTATGGTACGCTTATGAATATAGTCAGGACCAAAAATGGAAAACGGAAGCAGAAAAATGGACGGCTTATTTAGAACCGGTTAAAGACTTTCATGGCCATCATGATGTTGGTTTTATGATTAATAGCAGCTATGGGAATGGTTACCGATTGACGGGCAATGCGACATATAAAGACATTATTGTGCAGGCTGCCCGGTCATTGAGCAAGCGCTATAATGAAAAGGTGGGGGCTATCTTATCCTGGGACGTCGACAAGGGTTGGCAGTCTGAAAGAGGGTGGGAATATCCGGTAATTATCGATAACATGATTAATTTGGAACTCCTTTTCAAAGCTGCCGAATTAAGTGGCGATTCTTCTTTTTATAACATCGCTGTTTCGCATGCTGACCGTACCCTGGAAAACCACTTCCGACCAGACTATAGCTCTTTCCATGTGGTCGACTATGACCCGGAAACAGGAGAAGTGAGGCATCGGCACACAGCGCAAGGTTATGCACACGAATCGGCATGGGCCCGCGGGCAGGCATGGGCTGTGTATGGTTATGCCCTTTGTTACGACGCGACGGGCGACGAACGCTATTTGGCGCAGGCACAACACATCGCCGATTATATTTTGAATCATCCTAATCTTCCGGATGACCTTATCCCATTTTGGGATTTCAATGACCCCAAAATCCCCAATACCTATCGGGATGCCTCCGCCGGTGCAATCATCGCTTCGGCATTGTTGAGCCTTTCAGAAATGGCCACTCCGGAGAAAGCAGCTCGTTATAAAACTGCAGCGATCAAGATGTTGCAGGCCCTATCGTCTGCCGATTATCTGGCGCAGCCGGGTACCAATAATGGATTTATCCTAAAGCATAGTGTGGGCTCCATTCCGCATGATAATGAAATCGATGTGCCGTTGGCCTATGCCGATTATTACTACCTGGAAGCTTTGTTGAAATATAGGGCGACCCTGAATGGGGGACGGATTGAATGAACGCTCCACGGAAGAAAAAATAATATTCAAACAAACGGTTGCGTTACCTTAATATTTTGATAACTCAGTAAACTGTACTATACTTGTTAAACGAACAACCCCATCCCGCGGAGGCGAGACAGGTACTAACCCTTGAAGACTAAAATATATACAGATGAAGTATAACCGTAGAAATTTCTTGAGAAGCGCCACCTTGCTATCGGGAGCAGTGGCTACATTGCCCGCCGTGGCACGCGAGGTACATGAAACCGGCAACGACTGGTTGCTCAATGCCCAGCCGGGGCTTCCGCAACGATTCAACATGAGCGGCTACGCGGCACCAAAAATCGATAAAGTGCGGATCGGATTCATTGGCTTGGGCCAGCGTGGACCCGGCGCGGTGAACCGCATGTCGCGCATTGAAGGCGTCGAAATCAAGGCCCTGTGCGACAAACTTCCGGAAAGGGCCACCAAGGCCCAGGGCATTCTGGAGAAAGCCGACCTGCCCAAGGCGAAGGAATATTCGGGCGAGGACGGATGGAAAGACATGGTGGCCAATGAGGATTTGGACCTGGTTTATATCTGTACCCCGTGGGACCTACACACACCGATGGCGGTGTATGCGATGGAGCATGGCAAACACGCCGCGAGCGAGGTGCCCATCGCCATTACGCTGGATGAATGCTGGCAGTTGGTCGAAACGTCGGAGCGGACAAAGAAACACTGCATGATGCTCGAAAACTGCTGCTACGACTTCTTCGAGATGCTGACGCTCAACATGGCGCGCAATGGCTTGTTCGGTGAGATTCTACATGCCGAAGGGGCGTATATCCACGATCTGCTCGATCTCAACTTCAACAAAGACGGTTACGCCGACATGTGGCGACTGCGGATGAATGCCACACACAACGGCAACCTCTACCCCACGCATGGCTTGGGGCCGATTGCCCAGTGCCTCAATATAAACCGTGGCGATAAGATGGATTACCTCGTGTCCATGTCGACCAACGACTTTATGATGGCCGAAACTGCCGATGCGAAGGCTGCCGATGATGCGTTTTTCGAACGATTTGCCGGACGCACTTACCGCGGCAATATGAACACCACCATGATTCATACGGCAAAGGGCAAAACAATGATGGTACAGCACGATGTTACGTCACCGCGGCCCTACTCACGCATCCACCTGGTCAGCGGCACCAAGGGGGTAGCCCGCAAATGGCCGGCGCCCGAACGCATTGCATTTGGCCACAACTGGGTAAAAGACGAGGAACTGAAAGAACTCTACGATAAGTATACCCCCGCGCTCATTAAGCACGTGGGTGAAGCGGCCAAACAGGTGGGCGGCCATGGTGGTATGGACTTCATCATGGACTGGCGATTGATCGATTGCCTGCGCAATGGGTTACCGCTGGACCAAGACGTTTATGATGGCGTAGCGTGGAGCAGCATATTCCCATTGAGTGAACAATCGGTGGCGCGGCGCTCGCAATCGCTGGATATCCCCGATTTTACGCGGGGCGCCTGGAAGCAGAACAAGCCGGTGGACCTTACGCTAGACGGCGGTGCCACCACCGGCGTACGCAAGGTTGGGTAACGAACCAATAAATCAAACGCCTCATGCCGTTTTGACGACCATGAGGCGTTCTATTGCCTTTTCCAATGTTTCTTCGCGCTTTGCGAAACAGATCCTGACCAAGCCCTGATTGATTGAACCGGTATAGAATGCGGCTACGGGAATAGTGGCGACCCCATGTTGCTGCGTAAGCCATTGACAAAACGCCTGCTCGGGCTGGTTGCTGATGGCCGAATAATCCGCCAACAGGAAATAGGTTCCCTCGCAAGGCAGCACCTTAAAGGGTGTGCCGGCCAGCCCGCTTAACAATAGGTTGCGCTTCGCTTGGAAAAACGCGTTAAGCTCCAGGTATTCTTCCGGCCGATCCATGAAATCGGCCAGCGCATACTGGGCAGGGGTATTGACGCTGAATACATTAAACTGATGTACCCTACGAAACTCGGCCATCAATGCTGCGGGCGCTAGGCAATAGCCTACCTTCCAGCCCGTGATGTGATAAAGCTTACCGAAAGAGGCGACCACATAAGTGCGCTCGCGCAATTCGGGATATTGTACAGCGCTGCGGTGGGTTTCGCCATCAAACACCACGTGCTCGTAAACCTCGTCGCTCAACACGTAGCAATTGCGACCGGCCACAACGCGCGAAAGCGCGCGGTAATCGGCATCACCGAGTACCCGCGCCGTCGGGTTATTGGGCGAATTGATGATGATCAGTCGGGTTTTGTCGCTCATCAATTGCGCTACCGCTTCCCAATTGATGGCAAAATCGGGTGCGACAGGGTAACCGGCTTGGGCACACCACCGAATAGGCGTACGGTAGGCGCGTAGGCATCATAAGCCGGTTCGAACAAAATCACTTCGTCGCCCGGACTGATCAATGCTGCCATAGCGGTGAACAACGCCTGCGTTGCCCCGGCGGTCACCGTGATCTCGGTCTCGGGATCGTAGCAAAAATCCGTCGCATCGGCTACTTTCGCACCAATCCGTTCGCGAAGCGCTGCCACCCCTGCCATAGGTGCATATTGGTTGTGCCCGCCCCGCATGTGCTGGGCAACCAACTCGACGAGCCGCGGCGAACAGTCGAAATCGGGAAATCCCTGCGAAAGGTTAATCGCCCCGTGCTGTGCTGCCAGCTGGCTCATCTGGGTGAATATGGACGTGCCGGTATGCGGCAATTTCGATTTCGGAGGTGTCATGCGGATATTATCACTCAAACCGTCTTCCCTTCCCTCAACATTTCGCGGTAAAAACGGATACTGTCTTCCAGCTGCGCAATATACGCTTCTTTATCGTGGATTATTTTATTGTACAGTGCCTTCTCTTCCGCGATAAGACGCTCGACATCTTCATGCGGCGGTTTTTCCGAACCCACCAAATCATGCAGCGTTACCTCCAGCACGGTTGCGATCTGCCCCAGCCGCTCGATGTCAATCCGCGTGATGCCCCCTTCGATATTCTGGTAGGTCTTCAATGCGATATGCAAAGCGTCCGCCATTTCGGCCTGCGACAACCCGCGCTCTTTTCGCAAGCGTTTGACTTTTGCCAGAATAGCAGTCTGTTCCATCGTCGTACATTTAGACACCAAAAACACCATTCCTTCACCTTATCTCCCTTTCGGGAGGTAAAGGTATTATTTTTTATAAAAAGACTACTAATTTAGTAGGTATTTTTTTACGTTTATCTATTGAGGCAATACGTTGGTGCCGATACCATTAACAGTCCTAAAACGCGTATCGCAAGGTAACGCCATACGTTCGCGGGTCGCCCAACACACCGGCATAGTGGCCGGCACTGCCCCCAGCGGGCAGCAGTTGTTCGAAGTAGTCGGTATTGAAGAGGTTCCGCCCCCAAACAAAAAGTGAAACCCCTTTCGTGGCACGGAAACCGACGCGCCCATTAACCAGTGTGTAGCCATTTACGATGAGGTAGGTGGACGGCGATGCACTCGACGAAAACGAGGACCGGTAGAAACCATCCAGCGCGAAAACAAATTCACCCTCCTGTCCGAATAAGTGCGCGGTGTTGGTTACCGCCTCACCGCCGAATGAGGTAGCCCATTCGGAGATACCAGGCAACTTTCCGCCCGAAATATCTTTAAAGGTGGGGCCGCCAACTTCTTCTAATGGCGGCGGCGCATTGGTAAACTTGACATATTTGCCATTGGTATACGCCAATGAAGCGTATAGCGAGAAGAACGAGCCGAGCTTCGCGGTGGCATCCGCTTCCACGCCATTTACCCGGATGTGCTCCGCATTGGCCAAGTAACCGCGGTTTACCGATAAATCTGCCGATTGCACTTGGGCCTGGTAGTCTTTAACCTCGGTGTTGTAGATGGTCAATCCCAACGAAACACTGCGGATAGGCTGCGCTTTGATGCCCACTTCATAATGCTGGACATGCTCCGGCTTAATCACCGCTAACTCCAACATGGTTTGTCCGTTTTCGCGTGGCAGTCCGCCGAGGTTCAGCCCTACGGGTCGGTAGCCTGTGGAAAACGTAGCGAACGTATTGACCTTGTCAGATGGTTCGTAAGCGAGGGTAACCTGACCCGATACGTTGGTATTATCGATATCGGCTTGGAAAGCCTGCGCCGCGTAGACCGCATTCTTAATGGCAAGCAGCTCGGGATCATCGGTTTGCAGGCCCCCGTAGGTTTCGCGGCGGAAATCGACTTCCTTTTTATCGTAATTGATCCGGATACCGGGCAACAGGCGAAGCGTTGACGTAATTTTCCAATCGACCTGCGCGAACACAGCCCCACTGAATGTTTCCAAGCTGGGATACGTTTTTATGCCGTAGCCATCCAATAACCCCGGTGTCTGCCACAAGTCGCTTTCCGAATTCTGCGAAAAACGCCATTGGTTCCGTCCCGCTTCTTCCGTATGCGCAGAATCCGCATGGAGCGACTGACCGAACGTAAAAAGGCCCACCACAGCACTCACCTTCGGCGAGATATCGCCCGCCCAGCGCACCTCTTGCGACCACTGTTCGTGGCGGGAGGGCGCTTGCGACAGCGCGAGGCCCTGCAGGCCGGTGAAATCACGGTCGTTTGAAGGCATCCAGTTCCAATACCGCCAAGCGGTGGTTGCCGTCAGTGTACCCGGCCCTAACTTCACATCCACATTGGCTGAAACCCCGCCCAGATCCTGGCCAGAGCGCCAAGGGGTATCGTGGTCAATGAGCCGGTCGAACGGATCCCGACTGGGCAATTCGTAACCCAGATCGGCGATGATCTGGTCAAATTGCCGGTAGGCCGGCCGCTGCGTCGGCGCAACGCCGGCAATTACCTGCGCATAGCCCGTGGGGCGCTGGCGGGTGGCGTCGCCTGCCACCAACACCTGCCAAGTTTCGGACGGCGCGTATAGGAGTTGACCGCGCACCCCGAGGTTGTTCAAGTCATTCAACCGTTGCTGGGTTGCCACATTGTAGAGCACCCCATCGCGTTGCGTACCGCTGAACGACAAGCGTGCAGCTAAATGGTCGTTCAACGGACCGCTCACCGATGCTTTTGCCTGGATGTATCCATAATTTCCGTAGCTAAGCTCAGCCCGGCCCTCTGGCGTGAACGAAGGCCTGCGGGTAGTGAGATTGAACGCACCGGCGACGGTATTTTTACCAAACAGGGTGCCTTGCGGCCCGCGCAGCACCTCGATCTGCTCTACGTCAATGAAGTCGAGGGTGGTAGCCGCAGTTCGCGCATAATAGACACCGTCGACATAAAAACTCACGCCAGGATCGATGCCATCATTGGTGAGCCCAAAGGTGGTACCCAAACCACGGATACTTAGCCCAGTGTTGCGCGGATTGGAAGAATATAGCTGCACCGTAGGAACGAGCTCCTTCAGCCGGTTCACATTGAAGGCGCCGCTCTCTTCGGCAAGTGCGCCGCCCACTACCGATACTGGTATCGGCACGTGCTGCAGCAGCTCTCTGCGGCGGCGTGAGGTAACCACCACCTCTCCCAGTCCCGTTGCACGCCGCGTTAACCCGATGGTTACGTTGGTTTCCGTCACCACCACCGCTTTGGTTTCATAACCAAGGTAAGAGACGATAACCGTAATCGGTAACTTTTGGCCGGTTACAAAACGGAAATGACCTTGTCTGTCGGTGTTGGTACTATGGGTGATTCCTTCCAACTGAAGCGTAGCCCCCGCGAGTGGTTCTTGCGTTTCCGCATCTTGTACCACGCCCTCAAATGTCGCGTTGATTAACGGTTGGGTCTCTTGGGCCTGGAGCAGTGTGAACACGGTTATTCCAAGACTTGTTAAGGCAATCCGCCTGATTGCCTTTAAATGAATACGTAGAGGTGTTAATATCATTAGAAAATACTTTAGTTGCTAACGGCAACAAAAGTATACTAATCTAGTAGACATTAAAAGGCATAAAAACTGCGCATTTTAGGAAGAAAGTATGCGCATGAATGAATAGCGACCCTTACACAGGCAAAGGGGTGAGCGTACTGATCGCGATACGGTTCCATACGTTGATCGTCGCGACAGCCATGATAATTTGCGACAAGTAGTTCTCGCCAAAGGCTTTCAACGCTGCCTGGTAGGTAGCGGTTGTCAGCCCTTGCTGGCTGATTAACGTCACTTCTTCGGTTACCTGCAGCAGGATACGCTCTTCTTCAGTAAACAGGTCGGTTTCGCGCCAGGCATTCAACAAGAAGATGCGCTGTGCGGTCTCGCCATTTTTCAGGGCATCCTTGGTATGCATATCGATGCAGAAAGCACATCCGTTGATCTGGGATGCCCGGATTTTGAGCAATTCCTTATGCGTTGGAGTGAGCTGCGATTGAGCCAAGTATTTTTCCAAAGCAAAAACAGCTTGGTAGCCTTTTGGTTCTGTTTGTTCGATATTAATGCGTCTTTCCATGGTGTAATTAATTTTTGTTACGGAACAAAGATACCTCGCGGTTGCCGGAAAAAACTTGAACCCGTTCAAGAAAGTTAAAAGTTTTTTACAAAGAACTAATTGCCTGGGTACGTTCTGCACAAGGGCAAGAATTGATACAAAAAACAGGATACACGCCCTATCTTACCTTCGATTAACGTGCGTACGGTGCCTACTACCCAAACAACCACCAGGCAACGGCCAGCGTAATCAAGATATTGAAAAACTGTGCGACAAGGAACACGTAGAACGGTTTGATGCTATTATGTCCCAAGAGATCCTTGAAATTCGTTTCGAGTCCGATGCTGGTAAAAGCCAATGCGAACCACAACCCTTGGATATTTTTGACACCCCCTTTCACCGCGGTTACCGTAGCTTCATCCAGCACGAACGAAAACAGCAGCGATGCACCAATGAAACCCAGCACGAACTTAGGAAAGCGTTCCCAAATAACGCCCACGCCTGGCTTCTCCACGTATTCGCCATCCGGTGTGCCACGATAGGTCCAGTAGATGGAAATGGCAAGTGCTGCAATCCCCAACAACACGTTTTGGGAAAATTTGACAATGGTACTGATTTCCAACGCGCGCTCGCCCACCAGGCTGCCCGATGCGACAACCGCCCCGGTGGTATCTATACTACCCCCCAGCCAGGCACCGGTTACCTCTTCGGGAAAACCGAGCGCATTGGCGATGTACGGCATGGCTATCATCATCGGTATCGCAGTAATCAATACCATAGCCACGACGTACGACAGCTTCTTCGAATCTCCTTTGATGGCTCCGGATGTGGCGATGGCCGCCGATACGCCGCAGATCGAAACCGCACTCGAAATCATCATCGTCAGCTCGTCGTCCACCTTAAACTTGCGGCATAGCCAGAACGCGAAATACCATACCGATAAGACAACGATGAGCGATTGGACCAAGCCGAGCGACCCTGCGGTGAGGATATCCGAGAAGATGACCCGCGTACCCAACAGCACCAACCCGATCTTGACAAGCAGTTCGGCATTCAATGATTCCCTGAACCATTGGGGCAGCTTAAACAGGTTGCCCACCAATAATCCGATTAACAAACTGAAAATAACCGTTTCCAGCCCCAGTTCCTTCAAGAATAAATTGCCCGATAAGATAAGCGCCCCGATGGTGAGCAGGAATACAAACGGAAACCCCACAAGCTGCGATTTGACGGATTTGCCGGTAATGAAGGCCCCGATGATGACAATGGCATAGGCAAACAAGAACTGGAAGAAAACACTCGTGCCGTTGGAAGCGGTAAACAGGGAAGCTAGTGCCGCGCCATCGTTCCACTTATACTGGGGAACCGGTATGGACAGACCAGCGACAGCTAATAAGATGATGAGAAAACCCAAAAAAACAACCGCCCAATCTTCCGTGAGCTTTATACGTGATGATGACATAATAGAAAAAGAAAAAGTTAGCTTAAAAAATATCTTTTAGCACCTGCCTGGCTGCGTAGTAGCCGCACATACCATGTACTCCTCCACCCGGTGGCGTAGATGCCGAACAAATATATAAACCTTTCGCGGAAGTACGATAAGGAGATAACCGAAGTGTAGGGCGATTGAACAATTGTGCGATGTTCACCACCCCGCCGTTGATATCCCCTCCGATATAATTTGCGTTGTATCCCTCCATGTCGGTTGTATTAAAGGTATGCACTGCACGTATGGTATCGCGGAAGCCCGGTGCAAAACGTTCGACCTGATTGGTGATGGCTTCGGTCATGTCAGTGGTCGATCCGTTGGGCACATGGCAGTAAGCCCACCCCGTGTGGCCGGCCGGCGCCCGAGACGCATCGAATACACTCTGCTGCGCAAACAGCACAAAGGGTTTTTCCGGGTGGTTGTTCTTCCATATTTGGCGTTCGCTATCAGCGATTTCATTGAATGTGCCGCCAAGGTGCACGGTCCCGGCTTTCCTTGCGGCGTCGGCCTGGAACGGGACAGGCTCACTTAATGCCCAATCTACCTTGAATACCCCCATTCCGTATCGGTGGCGCTTTAACTGCCATCGGCAAAGGGGCGACAACCTATCTCCGCAGATTTCCAGGAGCTGCTTGGGCGATGTATCGAACAGGATGGCTTTTGCCTCGGGCAGGTCGCCCAACGCTTTGACTTCTGTGTCGGTTCGGATCGTACCCCCAAGCGATTGGAAGTAGCTCGCCATGGCATCGGCAATGGATTGCGACCCGCCTTTCGGTATCGGCCACCCACCCCGGTGCCCGGCGATGGTGAGCACAAAGGCAATAGCAGACGAGGTGAGGCTTTCCAGTGGAATCATGCTGTGGGCGGCGATACCGGCCCATAGGCCCTTCGCTTCGCGGGTTCGGAAACGTGCGGCCACCTGTTTTCCCGACTGGAGCGATTTCAAGCCAAAAGCTGCCAACGCAAGGGGGTTCTTCGGCATCTTCAGCATCGGTCCGAGGATGTGGCTATCGATTTTAGGCCAGTTTCTCACTAACGGCGCGAAGAGGCGCTGGTAGGCGGCGTTGTCTTCTCCCAACCCTGCTGCCGTTTCATCGAGAGACCGGTAAAGTGCCGCTGCTGTACCATCATCAAACGGATGGGCAGCCAGCACGTCGGGATGGATGTACTCAAGTCCGAACGCGTGCAAAGGCAGCGAACTTAGGAACGGCGACGCCATCCCCATGGGGTGCACGGCCGAACACACATCGTGGTGGAAGCCCGGGAGTGTGAGCTCGGCGGTACGCATTCCGCCGCCGATGGTGGATTTAGCCTCCAGCAACAACACCTGCACCCCTGCTTGTTGCAAGGTGATGGCCGCTGCCAACCCGTTGGGGCCGGAGCCGATGACGATGGCGTCGTATGACTGTTTACTGCTCACGGTTGGACAATTATAACAATTAATTGTGAGGCGCAAGATTCAATTCTGGAAAATCAAACGCGCTATCATAATCATTGCCGCCGGAGCCGTTCCTTCAAATAGAGTTCGGTTTCGCCATTGATGCGGTGATAAGCTTCTTGTGTCTGCTCGGCCTGGCGGTCGGAAAAAAGAATACCATAGAGGTGGTCCGTTTCGTGTTGGAAAATCACGGCGGTAAAGCCTTCTACCATTTCCTCGTGTTGAACACCCTCGCTATCCTGATAGGTTAGGCGTATGGTATAATTGCGCAATACCTGACCCATGGTGTCGGGGATGGAAAGGCAGCCTTCCAATCCTTTGCGCAACAATTTGGAGCGCCAGGTAATTTTCGGGTTGAGATATAATTCCATCGGCTCGCCCGGTTTATCGAAACGCTGTACCCAAATCAAGTTACGATTGATACCTACTTGTGGAGCCGCGATGCCCACGCCGGGGTGCAGCGAGTCCGTCACCGATAAATACATGCGCTTGGCCAGTAGTGGGAGCAACGGTTCCCCGGGGTCGATATCTTCCGACTGCGTTCGTAGTATCGCTTCTTCCGCGGCTACGGTATCTTGGATAACCCGCATCAATAGGGTGGTATCGCCCGACAGGATGACCTCACGTTCAGTGGCGCTAAGTGCTTTTGGCGTTGGGGGCGTTCGTGAATAGGGCCGCTGTATGTCCTCGGCCCTCACAGCACTTGAGTCTTTTGCAAGCCGCTCCAGCTTCTGCTGCCGAACAGCTTGCGCACTGTCTATACGATACTGCCCGACGGCCAACTGCCACACGCATGAGCACATGACGGCGACCAGGGCCAGCTTGGTAATCAACGAATGGATCATCTCGCAAATATACTTGGTTTAGCGCGCATCAAATGATATTCCATCGTCAAATTTTCTAGATCCAGCCGAAATCCATCCGTTATTCTCTCTATATTTACTATGCTTCAACAAGGATATAATAGTGCTTCTACATAGGGTTAACAAAGGTATAGCACTATCAATAGCATATTAATTCACTATTTCTAATTTATTTACTGTACATTTGATTGAGCTCACACTAGGGAAGAACTAAGAGCAGATATTATGGCAATCGGGCATCAGGGTATCAATGGCCCCTTTAGGGGAAAGATAGGAGCGGTAGTGGGGTACACCCTAAACGGCGAACAAGTAATGCGGTCAGTGGGTAAACGGATCAAGCCCTTTACACCGCTAGAGCTTTTAAACCAGGCAAAAATGAAAGCCGTATCTAAATTTCTCTCGCCCATCCAGAACATCGTTAAATTCGGATATCAGCAGGAGGCCCCTCCCGGCAGTCGCGTAGGGGCATTTCAATTGGCACAATCGTATGTCCGGAAGAATGCAATCGATCTGGATGAGGAAGACAAGCCATTTGTCAATCCGGCAAAGGTATTGATTTCGCGAGGCACGCTGGGGCCCCCGTTAAACGCCACGGCGGAACTGGAGGGTAATCGGCTGACCATCCGTTGGGAGCATCCGGAAGCTGGTTGGGGCGAGGACAGGCTCGTGTTACTGCTCTACGACGGCTACCTATTCCGCCATTTTAGGGAAAGTGGCGCAGAGCGTAAAGAAGGTATCGAAAGCTTGGTGTTAGACGCACTACGACGTATCGAACAACCGGTGCATGTGTATGCGGCGTTCCGGAATGCCTTTTCAGGCGAGATTTCGGATAGTGTATACTGCGGGGTACTAACGCCGCCGGAGACTTCGGGTTAAAATAAGGCTTGCTGCTTGTAGGGGCTTTCATGCTCCAGCAACCACTTTTTCCGCCATAGGCCACCGGCATATCCGGTAAGGGCCCCATCGCTGCCAATTACACGGTGGCAGGGAATGACAATCCAAAGTGGGTTCTGTCCGTTGGCGGCGGCTGCCGCCCGTATCGCTTTCACGTCGCCGAGGCGCCGGGATAGTTCCAAGTAGGAAATCGTTTTCCCGTAGGGTATATTAAGGAGTTCCTCCCAAACACTTTTCTGGAAATCCGTTCCTTTCAGGTTGAGTTGCAGCTGGAACGTCTGCCGTTTCCCGGTGAAGTACGCTCTGAGCTGTGCCACGGCATCGGTCAATGAATCGGGAATTTCTTGGGATGGCTTTACGGTATCGTCCTTCAGCACGGAAACCGCAACGATCCCATCCTCATCACCTTTGATAGCGGTGATTCCAAGTGGTGTCTGTACGAAAACTTCTTCCATGCTTCTCGATGGTTTGCGGGGCAGCTTTCACTGCATATCAAACAGATGCTTTTCGGCGTGGTATGACGAACGCACCAGCGGGCCGCTCTCCACATATTTGAAGCCCATACGCAACCCTACTTCCTGGTAGTACTTGAATTGATCGGGTGTAATCCATTCCACAACGGGGTGATGCGCTTTGGTGGGCTGCAGGTATTGACCCAGCGTAAGGATGTGTACGCCTGCCTCATACAGGTCGGTCATCGCTTCAATGACATCCGCCTCGGTTTCACCGAAGCCAAGCATGATGCCCGACTTGGTACGTAATCCGGCAGCGGAGATGCGGCGCAGGCATTCGAGGCTTCGGTCGTACTTGGCTTGGATGCGCACTTCGCGGGTAAGCCGGCGCACGGTCTCCAGGTTGTGTGAAACAACTTCAGGTCGCACGGCCAGTACGCGCTCAAGGTTTTCCCAGTTCCCCTTGAAATCGGGGATAAGTGTTTCCAGTGTCGTGTCCGGGCTTTCGCGGCGGATGGCGTTCACGGTTTCGGCCCACACCGTAGATCCGCCGTCTTTGAGGTCATCGCGATCCACCGACGTGATAACGCAATGTTTCACCTCCATAAGTTTCACCGAGCTGGCCACCCGATTGGGCTCGTCCATATCGACCGCCAGCGGCCGGCCGGTAGCTACGGCACAGAACGAGCAGGAGCGAGTGCAGATGTTGCCGAGTATCATGAACGTGGCCGTGCCTGCCCCCCAACATTCGCCCATATTGGGGCAATTGCCGCTCTCGCAGATGGTATGCAGCTTATGTTCATCTACCAAACTACGCACATGCCGGTATTCTTTACCTACCGGCAGTTTCACGCGCAACCAATCGGGCTTGCGCTGCAATTGATTCGCTGGAATGACAGGAAGTTCAATCATATGGCAAAGTTAGGGATTAATCTTGGAATTTCCTTTTTGACCACAGGCCCGCCCCGATAATCTGACGTTCGCCAAACAGTAGGCCTAGCGCCTTCCGATTTCAGCAAACAGTGCCTTGAAACAAGCTACTTCGCTCTCTTTACCTAGGGGTTCATTACTATAGAATTCATCAAGAAACGACCCCGCGCCGCTCCATACGGTTTGCATCATGCCTTGGTAACGCGGTGCCATCTCCCCGCTAGCACGGTGTTTGAAACGAACCATATCCTGTAATTGGGCGATAGCGACGTCACCCTTTCTCCAAGGGCAGGTGATTACCGAAAACCCTTTCATCGCAAAATATACTGCTGTCTGAACGGGCTGATCGTAGTGCCAGTCGCAAATCATCACGTCTTTGTTGATGAGGCCTATGGCACGGTGGGTGTTGTTCATGCTAGTCTCCCACATGCCGATGCCGGTGGTTTTACCATCGATAAGGCGGTCGCCCCAAATCCATAGTTGCCGATCGCGCTGCGCCAGATGGTTGGCGATTTTGTTCACTTCATTGGCAAACAGTTCCGCCTTATTATGCCCTGCACAACGCTCGCAACTGTCGTGCCCGATGTAAAAGACCTCATCCATGCCGGCATGAAAGGCATCCGCCTCGAAAACATCACAGATTTCATCGACGAGGTCAAAAACCACGTCGTGCACTTCGGGATGCAGCGGGCAATAGCTTTTGCAATACAGGCCATCAGCGTTAGGCCATGCATATTCCTCCGGCATCTGTACGTGGGGTGTTTCGTCAAATTGCGGATAAACCTCGAGTAGTTTTCCCAATGTCCCGGCCCACGACTGATGACCCAGCAGGTTAATCTGGGGAATAATCCGTATGTTATGTTTCTGGCAGATCGCAACCAACTGCTTCACTTCTCCCTTTGATAACGGATTGTCACCGCGGAGTTCCGGATGGCGTTTGAATGCATAGTTATGGTCTACCCGTAGCACTAAGGTATTGACACCGCGTGGGGCCAGCTCTTCGTCGATAAATTTAACAAAATCACGTAGGCGATCGGGGCTCGGCGCGGCGATGCAAAAGCCGCGGATGGCAAGTGTGGTTTGGCCTGCGACAATGTGGCAGCTGAACAGCATCAAGAGTGCAGTAATGAATTGATATATTTTTTGCATGGTTAAAAGAATTGGTTCTCGGGTTATGGCCCAGTACCACCCCGGCATCCATTTCGATGAGATCAACCTTCTGTTGCTTTTGCTGACCAACGATAATTGTCGCTAAAAACAGCGACAGCAGAAAAATAAGGGGACGAGCGCTTTTCACAATTAATCAATTTATGTACTTGTAAGGCTTTAATACCCAGGTAAAATTAATTTGGCAAATACGGGAAAACAACTACCTTAGCAACACCAATATACAAATATAAATACAAAGCACCATGAAAAAATTAATCAGTACCGCTGCTACCCTGATGCTTATCGTTACGGTAGGGTTCGCACAGAAGATGAAAGTCATAGCTGGCGACTTCGGCTTCTTGGAAGGTCAGGAAACCATTGTAACAAAATTGGACTTCAGTGAGGTAACGTTCTATAACGAAAACCTCACAGAACAGGAATACATTGATAAGCGGGTCAAAGAGATTGACGAGAAAGAACCCGGCGAGTCGGCCAACTGGATAAAAGACTGGGAGTCGTTCAAGAACGAGCGTTTTTTGGAGAAGTTTACCACCATTGCCACTGAAAGTTCGAAGGCCAACCTTAAATTTGTTACCGAAGGTAACGCCCCCTATACCCTAATCGTGAAGACCACTTGGATTTATCCGGGATGGTTTGGCGGGGTCATGAAACAGCATGCAAAAATCAGCACGCTCTTGCAGTTTGTCGAGTCTGGCAACCCGGATAATGTGCTCTTAGCCATTGAGGCTGACAAAGCCCCCGGAGATATCGCTTTTGTAGGCATACCTAATACCAACGACCGGATTGCTGAAGGGTTTGCAAAGACAGGCAAATCACTAGCACGGCTTATTGACAAAAAGTTATAATAGCTAAACGATTAAAAAAAAGCATAAAGAAAGGCCCTGAAACGGGGAGAATCAGGGCCTTCTAACTAACCAATTATAAACCTAAATTATGAAAAGACAATTTTACATGATGGTATCATCAACTTTCGTGCCGAAAAAGCGACACAAGTGTTAAGTTTTTGTTAAATGAGCACTGCCTTACCGCTTGACTAGCATTAAAGCTCTTCCAATTTCTCAGCAGTAACCTCTGCCTTTATTTTTGTTTCCAATTCATCCATCAAATCCGGATTATCCAATAGCAAGGTTTTCACTGCATCGCGCCCTTGGCCAAGTTTGGTATCGCCATAACTGAACCAAGAGCCGGACTTCTTGATGATATTGAAATCGACCCCTAGGTCGATGATTTCGCCAGCCTTGGAAATACCTTCACCAAACATGATGTCAAATTCTGCAATCCGGAAGGGCGGTGCCACTTTGTTCTTTACAATCTTTACTTTCACCCGATTTCCTGCCACTTCGTCCGAATCCTTGATTTGTGCCATGCGGCGGATGTCAAGGCGAACGGACGCATAGAATTTGAGCGCATTTCCCCCCGTCGTGGTTTCTGGGTTACCGAACATGACCCCGATTTTCTCACGCAATTGGTTGATGAAAATACAGCAACAATTGGTTTTGGAGATGGTGCCTGTAAGTTTCCGTAATGCTTGCGACATCAAGCGGGCTTGCAACCCCATCTTGGAATCTCCCATTTCGCCCTCAATCTCACCTTTGGGCACCAACGCGGCCACGGAGTCGATAACGATCACATCGATTGCTCCGGAACGAATCAAGTTGTCGGCGATTTCCAATGCCTGTTCACCATTATCAGGTTGGGCAATCAATAGGTTCTCGATATCCACCCCAAGTTTACGTGCATAATATTTATCAAATGCATGCTCTGCGTCGACGATTGCGGCGATGCCACCCGTTTTCTGTGCTTCGGCGATGATGTGCGTGGCAAGTGTGGTTTTACCCGACGACTCCGGACCGTATATTTCGATAACCCGGCCCTTGGGCACCCCGCCGATCCCCAATGCTATGTCCAATCCAATCGAACCGGTTGATATCGAATCAATCGGCTCTACCGCCGAATCTCCTAATTTCATCACGGCACCTTTTCCGTAGGACTTTTCCAGCTTATCTAATGTCAGCTGCAGGGCTTTCAGTTTTTCTTGGCTACTCATTTTATTAGTATTTTGTTCGTCAAATGTAAATCAAATTATTTTTATTTACTAATTTTTTTCGTTTTTATTTTCGTGTCTTTCGTAACCGATGCCTGATCTGGTGCTAGAGACCCGACCTCCAGCTTCGGCCGGATCACTTTCTCGTAATACCGGCACATCCACGTGATGGGGCATTCCTCGCATTTGGGTTTTCGGGCCACACAGATATACCGGCCGTGTAAAATTAACCAATGGTGCGCAATGGCCAATGTATCTCTCGGTAAGTATTTTACTAACTGTTTCTCCACGGCCAGGGGCGTTTTTGCACGATCGGTCAAACCGATTCGATTGGCCACCCGAAACACATGCGTATCTACTGCGATAGCAGGTGCATTATATACTACGGAGGCAATTACATTGGCCGTTTTCCGGCCCACACCCGGTAGCTTCTGGAGGTCTTCTATGGATTGCGGCACTACGCCGCCGAAATCGTCGACCAGCTTTTTAGCCATACCCACCAAGTGCTTGGCCTTGTTATTAGGATAACTCACGCTGCGTATGTAGGTAAACACCTCGTCGGGATGGCTTGCCGCAAGGCTTTCTGCCTCGGGGAACCGCCCGAACAATGCGGGGGTTACCTGGTTAATCCGCTTGTCTGTGCATTGTGCAGACAAGATAACAGCCACGAGCAACTCGTACGCGTTTCGGTAGTTCAGTTCGGTTTGGGCATCTGGATTGTGCGTAGAGAAATACGCCACAAAAGCCTGGTAGCGTTCTTTTTTTAACATGTTTTGGATAATTCCCCTTTTAAATCAACGGCGCGCGCCGGGTCTGGGAATACGACGTAATCTTACTTATTATCTCCGAGTGCGGCTGGCGAAGCAGCGCATCCAGTTCACTTTTAAGCATGTCGTAAAACAATTGGTCATCGGCATCCAACCGGATAACATCGCTATCCAAATGCCTGTCGACCTCACGGGAAGAGACTGTCTGTGTATACGTTTCTGTCATAAGCATATTAGTTATATGGTATATAACGCCTTCACCAACAAATTAGTATGCCTAAACAACAGTCCACATTCATTTTTTCTTCAGACCTTCAACCGTTTGCTCCGCTAATTGCACCGCACGGTATGCATTAACTATACCACCGGTCACACAAATGTCATTCATAGATACCCGCATATTGCGCCCGTCGGGACCCGACACTTTTACGCGTTGATCTACCCGGGTAACGGACTGCATGATGATGCGCTTCACTTCTACGGCGGGCAGTTGCGGATAATAAGAGCGTATTAGTGCGGCCAAACCGGCAACAACAGGAGACGCCATACTGGTACCTTGCTGGTCTTTATAAGTAGATTCGGGCATGGTAGAATGGATTTTCACCCCAGGAGCGAACACATCGACCGACCGGCGGCCATAATTGGAAAACGAGGCTACAAGTTCATTATCATTGTTCCACTGCGATGCGCCCACTTCTATCCACGCCGTTGCTTCCCCTTTATTAATTCCCAGACTATCGACGAAGTTCCGGTTGGGGAAATTCGGATTGGCATCATTATCCTGACCGTCGTTTCCGGCGGCATGAATTAGGAGTACGTCGTTTTCGATAGCAAACCGGACGGCGTCATCAACAACCTGTTTGTCCTTTACGAAGGCCTTGCCGAAACTCATGTTAATCACTTTCGCACCATTCTCTACCGCATAGCGGATGGAGTTGGCCACATCTTTATCGCGCTCATCGCCGTTGGGCACCGTACGCAGTACCATGATGCGCACATCATCTGCCACACCCTTTATACCGATATCGTTGGAACGTACAGCACCGATAATACCCGCCACATGCGTACCGTGGTCGGCATCCGGTCCGGTTACATCGGCATTGCCATAATAGCGTTCGCGGCTGTTTTCGTAATCATCCCCCACAATATGCCTTGAATCAAAGTCCTTATTAAGATGGTAATTGACCTGATTGTTAAAATGCTCCACTCCGTCTTCAAGGTCTTTGTAAAACACACTAAAGTCGGGCTCGTCTTTTAATTCCTTCTTGACAACACGCAGGGCCATCTTTTCGAGGTCGCCCTCCGCCTTGTAATTATCAAAATCGGCCAGAGTCGGGTTCTCTTTGCCAATCCGGGCTACCATCGTGTCGACCATGCGTTTTAGGCCGGTATAGCTCACCTGGCCAAAGCGGGCCTCCTGTGTTTTGTTAGCGTAATAGGTGACCATTTTCTGATACTCGGCAAACTCCCTCCGTTCTTCACCGCTCATCGGGGTGCTGGGCAACACCGAAACGTATTGGGGTTCGAGGTCCCGGACAAGGCGAGTCACTTCCAAGTTATCGTAATGGACATTTTCTCCATTGGCGTTGCCGATGAAATTCCACCCGTACTTGTCGTTGATGTAGCCGTTGCCGTCTTCGTCCGTTCCTGTGTTGGCACTATCTTTCTCATTGACCCAAATGACATCTTTCAAGTCCTCGTGGTTTACGTCTACGCCGCCATCGATGACAGCCACCACTACAGGGGTACTTTTCTTACCATTAAGCAATTCTTCGTATGCTTTTTCGGTACTTATACCCATTACGCCGTCACGTTCGTAGTCGAGATTAAACCAGTTTGCCGGCGGGGTGTCTTTTGTCTGTCCGAAAGAAAATATAGGAAACAGGATGATGAGGAGTGCGCTGCGCAATTTCGAAAACGCCATAGGATATTCTATTTTAGTGTGCTGGGCAAACTTAGCTAAATTTTTGATTGTGTGCTTCAGCGTATCGTTTGTTCTTTGATGACAATTTGGACAAAAGGTTTAATGGCCTGTCATGGCTTAACCGCAGGGGTACTTTTTTCCTGGGCTTCCTTTTTTCGTTCCTCAAAATTCTGGACGGCATTTTTACTCGCCCTGATCGAGGCGGCCACTGCGCCAATAACGAGCAGCGTTACAATGATAATGCCCCAAATCCCCTTTCGACGATCTTGCTTCATCAGCCATATGAGGAAGGCAATAAGGGGTATCGCGAAAATCAAGATGAAAAACCAACTTGTTCCTGTCATGCCGCAAAGTTCGTAAATTTGTTGCTTGTTTTCGTACATTTTTGTTTTTTGCATTCTCGCTATCGGCAAATCGGAAATATATGAATACGAAAAACACAAAAAAGCGATGATTAATTTAAAATATTTTCATTATATTTGGCACCTTAATTGCAGCGCAATGCTGGATACAAATAGGATGAACACAAAAAATATAATAGCTCTATCTGCCGCGCCTTGTTTCGAGCATCGCGCGATGTGCTTTTTTTGTGAACTGTCAACAGCCGAAAGACCGGTTCTCCGGTTCCGACGACCCATATTGCCCCGGGCTTAATAAGGGGCATACCTCTCCGATAGGTGTACGATAAGAAGTCCATCCGTACCGATTAATCCATGTTATTATTAAGTTATTTAAACAGCGAAACACAACCTAGACGGTTTGTTTCCAATTTTCGGGGTCGTTATTCCAATGGAACTCTCAGACTTTAATATTATCCCAGCTACCGAAGCGTACGTCGATTACGCTCAGCAGATCTGCGACGAGATGGCAGAATCGGCCAAGGCCCGTGGTACCGGTATCGCCCAACGCAGCCCGGAGTATGTAGCTAACAAAATGCGCGAGGGCAAAGCGGTTATTGCACTGCGCAAATTGGACAAGGCATGGGCCGGATTTTGCTACATCGAAACCTGGAGCCATGGCGACTTTGTGGCTAACTCCGGACTGGTAGTTAATCCGGAATTCCGGAAGGTCGGGTTGGCTAAGGCCATAAAAAAACGTATCTTCGACCTCTCCAGGGAAAAATACCCCAAAGCAAAGATATTTGGGCTCACCACCGGTTTGGCGGTCATGAAAATCAATTCCGACTTGGGTTATGAGCCGGTAACCTATTCGGAGCTGACGCAGGATGAGCAATTTTGGAAAGGCTGCCAAAGTTGTGTAAACTATGACATCCTGACGATGAAGCAGCGTAAAAATTGCATGTGTACGGCGATGCTCTGGGATCCGGTGGAAAAAGAAAAGGAACTCCGTGAACGGATTGAAATGAAAGCCAAAGCCAAGGAGCGGCTGAAACAGATCACGAAGAAATCTTCGCTGTTGAAACGGATTGAAGCCAAACTCTGGAAGTCGACCAAGAAAATGGTCACAGCATTTGTTGCCCGGCATCCGAAGACCATATAAGTTAAATAGTTGAAACCAATAGATAGATGAAGAAAGTCGTATTAGCGTTTAGTGGAGGGCTGGACACCTCGTTTTGCTGTATTTACCTAACCAAGGACCGTGGACTGGAAGTTCATTCGGTGATTGTCAATACCGGTGGTTTTTCTGCGGAAGAACTTGAGCAAATAGAGAAGCGCGCCTATGCGCTGGGGGTCAAATCGCACGTCGTGGTTGATGAAACGGAAAACTATTACGACAGCAGCATTAAATACCTCATTTTTGGCAATGTGCTAAAAAACGCCACTTACCCCCTTTCGGTCAGTGCCGAACGGGTGAGCCAAGCGACAGCTATTGCAAACTACGCCAAAAAGATAGGTGCCGAATATGTGGCACACGGCAGTACCGGCGCGGGCAACGACCAGGTGCGGTTTGACATGATTTTCAACACCATCATCCCCAACGTAGAGATCATCACGCCCATCCGCGACCTTAAATTGAGCCGCGAGGAAGAGATCGAGTACCTCCATAAGCACGGCGTGGAATTTAATGCGGAAAAGGCCAAATATTCCATCAACAAGGGCATCTGGGGCACGTCGGTTGGCGGAAAGGAAACCCTGACTTCCAACGAAACACTACCCGAAGAGGCATGGCCCACGCCGGCGACGGCGACGGCTCCACGCCGCCTGGTGCTGACCTTCGAAAATGGCGAGCCCGTAGCACTGGATGGTCGCCGGATTGGCCCCGTGAAGGTTATCCAGGAGTTACAGTCCATTGCCCAGCCGTATGGCATCGGCCGTGATATCCACGTGGGCGACACGATTATCGGCATCAAGGGCCGGGTGGGTTTTGAGGCTGCTGCACCGCTGATCATCATCAAGGCACACCATACACTTGAGAAACATACGCTGACCAAATGGCAGCTGAGCTGGAAAGACCAGCTGGCTGCATTTTACGGCAATTGGATGCACGAGGGACAAATGCATGACCCCGTGATGCGCGATATCGAGGCATTTCTGCAAAATGCTCAGCAAACAGTGTCGGGTGAAGTATTCGTGGAATTACATCCTTATCGATTCACCATAATCGGTATCGAGTCCACACATGACCTCATGTCTAATGCTTTTGGCAGCTACGGCGAGATGAACAATACCTGGAGCGGGGATGATGTGAAAGGTTTCTCGAAGATTTTCGGCAACCAGGTATCTATCTGGCATAAAGTAAATGGAGGCAGGTAGATGGATAAAATAAAAATAGGCATTATCGGCTCGGCAGGTTATACCGGGGGTGAATTGTTACGGATTCTGATCTATCACCCCCAGGTGGATATTGTGTTTACCCATAGCGGCAGCAATGCGGGCAATAAAGTATCTAACGTGCATACCGACCTGCTGGGCGACACCGACCTTCGGTTTTCCGACACCTACCATAGTAACATCGATGTGTTGTTCCTTTGCGTGGGCCATGGTGACGCGCGTAAATTTTTGGAAGCCAACGCAATTGCCCCACACGTAAAAATCATCGATCTCTCGCAGGATTATCGACTGGGTGCGAACAGGGAGTACCAAGGTCAATCGTTCGTTTATGGCCTCCCCGAGTTGCAGCGTGATGCTATCCGGTCGGCCCAATACGTTGCCAATCCCGGTTGTTTTGCCACAGGCATCCAGTTAGCCCTGCTACCACTGGCGGCCGCAGGTCTGCTCACCAACGAAATCCATATAAACGCCACTACGGGCTCAACAGGCGCAGGGCAACGGCCAACGGCCACCTCCCATTTCAGCTGGCGTACCAGCAACCTGTCGATATACAAGGCGTTTTCGCACCAGCACCTACAGGAGATTAGCGAATCGCTGACGCAGTTGCAGCCCGGTTTCCTTCCGGAGGGGGATGAACCGCTGCTAAAGCGGGCCATGCAGCGCATTAACATCATCCCCCAGCGCGGCAATTTCCCGCGGGGCATCCTGTCGGCGGTTTACTTGGATTGTAGCCTTAGTGAAAACGACGCGCGCGAGCATTACCGGGCATACTATGCGGAACATCCTTTTACACACATCAGCGACTCCAACATCGACCTCAAACAGGTCGTTAACACAAATAAGTGCATTTTGCAGATTGAAAAACATGATGGCAAATTACTTATCACCAGTATTGTAGACAACCTGCTCAAGGGCGCCAGCGGCCAGGCCGTGCAAAATATGAACCTCATCACGGGCTTGGATGAAACCGCCGGCCTCCGGCTGAAAAGCGTAGGGTTTTAAGCCATGTTTACAGCCATCAATGATTACGTCAATCGCTGCGGCGTCTTTTCGCCCGAAGATATGGCGGTATTCAATGATCTCCTCAAACCCAAGTCAATCAAGAAAAAGCAACTACTGCTCCGTGAGGGCGAAATCTGCAATTTTGAGGCGTACATTGTTCGTGGTTGCCTACGTACGTTTTATATCGATGAAAACGGCAGCGAGGTCATCTTACAGTTTTCGGTGGAAGACTGGTGGGTGAGCGACATCGGCAGTTTCCATGACCGCACACCCTCACTGCTTTACATCGAGGCGATTGAAGATAGTGAGCTGCTCACACTTAACCCGGCCCGTAAGGAGGAATTGCTGGCTCGCGTACCGCAATTTGAACGTGTATTCCGTCTGATGATCCAGCGACACCTCTCGGCCGTGGAGCGTAGACTAATCCGCACTATTGCCAAAACAGCAGAAGAGCGTTATATCGAGTTTATTAAACAATACCCGAAGATTGCTTTGCGGGTGCCGCAGCATTATATCGCATCATACCTCGGTATGACTCCCGAATTCTTAAGTAAGGTAAGGCGCCGGATGGCTACGCGCAGAGACTGATTGACGCCGCACACCCACAAGACCATGGTATAGCAAAAAACGACGCCAAATCCCTCATCTTAGCGCCGTCTCTTTTGCTTAAAATTAAACATCAAAAAAAATAGGTTTATAATCAGTTAGCGTGTTTCTCCAGTTTTAAGACCCGGATGTCTACCACTAATTTATGTTTACAATATCGAGTAATTCATGATTCACTCACCTTATTTAACCAAGGCTAAAGGCGTTTGAATCAACCCATTTTCCCCTTTGTTGGTTACAAACGTAACAATATAAACGATACCGGCAAAGCTTTTTTTTAAAAATAAGTGAGTAAACACTCACTGCAAGAAAATCAACCCAGTTATTCGGTGTATTTCGAAGGCGCTCATACCGCACCGTGGCAACAGCCATCGTTGGTATACGATGAAATTAACATCACCATGCGTATGAATACGGAGCATTTTACTAAGTTTGGCGTTGAATTAGATTTTAGCTAGAAATGAAGATTTGGCAAAAGAATACGGACGTGAACGCTTTTGTGGACCGCTTTACCGTAGGCAATGACCGCGAGCTTGACTTACAGCTTGCGGCGGCCGATATTTTGGGTTCGCTGGCCCATACGCGTATGTTGCACAGTATCGGCTTGTTGGATGGACCGGACCTCGCCGCCGTTCAGGCTGGCTTGCAAGAGCTGTATAAGGAGGTAGCTTCCGGCGTATTTACGATAAACGATGGAGTGGAAGATGTGCATTCGCAGGTGGAACTGTTGCTTACGCAACGAGTCGGCGAAGCGGGCAAAAAAATCCACAGCGGCCGGTCGCGCAATGACCAAGTGCTTGTAGACCTTAAGCTGTATTTCCGTACGGAAATTGAAACGCTTGTTAAACACACGCAAGCCCTTTTCGATCGGCTTACCACACTAAGCGAAACCCACAAGACCGTGTTGTTGCCGGGTTACACCCACTTGCAGATCGCCATGCCATCGTCTTTCGGGCTGTGGTTCGGTGCGTATGCCGAGAGCTTGGTAGACGACCTCGCGTTGCTGCACGCCGCATGGACGGTATGCAACAAAAACCCGCTGGGGTCTGCCGCTGGTTATGGCTCTTCATTTCCCCTCGATCGCCGGATGACAACCGACCTGCTCGGATTTGACGACCTCAACTATAATGTAGTATACGCGCAGATGGGGCGGGGCAAAACGGAGCGTATCCTGGCACAGGGCATGAGTGCCATCGCTGCTACCCTGGCCAAGTTCGCCATGGACGTGTGCCTTTATATCAATCAGAATTTCGGGTTTATCTCGTTCCCCGACCACCTTACTACCGGATCGAGCATCATGCCGCACAAGAAAAATCCGGATGTGTTTGAGCTAGTACGCGGACGGTGCAACAAGATACAAGCATTGCCGAATGAAATTGCGTTGATGACGACCAACCTGCCATCGGGCTACCATCGCGACCTGCAGCTGCTCAAGGAGAACCTGTTCCCGGCGTTCCAGTCGCTCAATGCGTGCTTGGAGATCACTACGTTTATGCTTGAGCACATTGAAATCAAAAAGAACATCCTCGACGATCCCAAGTACGATTATTTATTCAGCGTTGAAGTTGTTAATGAAGAAGTACTCAAGGGCGTTCCGTTCCGCGAAGCGTACCGCAACATCGGCTTGGCCATTGAAGATGGCAGCTTCAGTCCCCAGAAAGCGGTGAATCACACCCACGCGGGCAGCATAGGCAACCTGTGTACGGCAGAAATCCGGCAAGCGTTTGAAGGCATGGTGGAGCGTTTCGGTTTCGACCGCATTCATGGCGCATTAAACGCACTACTT
The DNA here is from genome assembly GCF_035818675.1 of Parapedobacter flavus. NCBI lineage: Bacteria > Pseudomonadati > Bacteroidota > Sphingobacteriia > Sphingobacteriales > Sphingobacteriaceae > Parapedobacter > Parapedobacter flavus. The sequence continues at coordinate 178,229 of NZ_JAYKZZ010000016.1, read as the reverse complement.
GTTGACAACTAAGTGTTGCCTCTTGCACGCACTTGTTATTTCACGACCGAGAACCGGTAGATAGTTTCCGATTGGAACACCTGTCCCGGCAGCAGCAACGTACTCGGAAATTCCGGCTGGTTGGGTGCATCGGGGAAATGCTGTGTTTCGAGGCAAAAAGCCCCGTATTTTCCATAGGGTTTGCTTTGCTTTCCGATGTCCTTACCCGTCAGAAAATTACCCGTATAAAGCTGCACACCCGGCTCGGTGGTATGCACATCCATGCAAATCCCGGTAAGCCGGGACACCACCGTAGCTATTGACGCGCCGGTGTTCACCGTTGCTGGACGCAACACGTAGTTATGGTCGTAACCATGACCAATCCGCAACTGCTCGTCTTCTCGGCTGATGTCCTTCCCAATCGGCTTGGCCGTGGTAAAATCAAAAGGTGTTCCTTCCACTTCGGCCAATTCGCCTGTTGGTATTTGGTATTCGTCACAGGGCAGATATCTATCAGCTGCTATCGATAGCACATGATCCAGCACATGGCCGTTGCCTTCACCATTGAGATTGAAGAACGCGTGGTTGGTGAGGTTAATTACAGTAGGCTTATCCGTTTCAGCACGGTAGGTGATGACCAGCTCATTGTCATCGGTAAGGCGGTACTTTACCATGACGGAAAGCCGGCCCGGAAACCCTTCCTCCCCATCGGCGGCCACATAATAAAAATCTGCCTTTTCGCGATGGACCACACGCCGATCCCACACACGCGTATGGAAACCACCTGCCCCGCCATGAAGTGCATTTGGGCCATTGTTCGGCTGTATGCTGTACGTTTCACCTTCAATGGCAAAACGACCATTCGCAATGCGGTTCGCGAACCGCCCCGCCGTCACGCCGTGGTAAATCTCGTTGGCAGTGAGGTACCCTTGTATATTATCAAACCCCAAGACTACATCGGTGGGGTTGCCATCTTTATCGGGCACGATAAGTCCCACGATACGGGCACCGTAATCGGAAAGGGCTAAGGCCATTCCCCTGTTGTTCTGCAGCCTAACAAGGTGTGTGGGCTGTCCGCTGATCTCGTGTTCGAAATCGTCTTCTTTGGGTAGTTTGTAGGGCATCATCGTCGGGGTTATTGCGTTAATCCAAAATCACGTTCGTGCCGGCGGATATATTGGCAATATATACTTGGGCAGTCCGGCCTGTTTTTTCGTTGTAGGCGGCGGTAACGGCATCGACCACACCACGTACGGCGTTAACCTTCACTAAATTGATGGTGCAGCCACCAAACCCGCCACCCATCATGCGCGCACCCAGTACAGCATCATTATCGCGCACAAGATCTACCAGGATATCCAGTTCATCGCAGCTCACCTCATACAGGTGCTGGAGTCCATCGTGAGTCTCAAACATGCGTTTGCCAAATGTGGTAAAGTCGTCCTTTTTCAGATCGTCGCACGCGTCTTGTAACCGTTTGATCTCCGAAACGACATAATGGCAACGGTTATACACCGTGGCGTCGATCGGTTTCACGTGTTCGTCCAGCTGCTCAAGGGTTGCATCGCGCAAGCTTTTCACGTGCGGGTGGTGCTGCTGAATCAATGCGACACCGTGCTCGCATTGCTCGCGGCGCTCGTTGTAGGCCGACGATGCCAGTGAGTGTTTCACTTGGGTGTCGAACAGCACGATGCACAGGTCGGGATTGTTGAACGGGATATACTCGTACGAGAAGTCGGCACAATCTAGCTTGATGAGCCGTTGTTCCTGTCCGAAAACACTGGCGAACTGATCCATCAAACCACATTTTACGCCGACAAATTCATTCTCAGCGGCCTGTGCTGTCAGGGCGATATCCAGACGGGGTATGCCTAGGTCGAATAGCTCATTTAATGCGAAGGCGGTGGCACATTCCAATGCGGCCGACGACGAGAGCCCCGCTCCTTGTGGAATATCGCCTCCGAACACCAAATTGAAGCCCACCATACGGTGGCCGCGCTGCTGCAATTGCTGCACGACACCGAGGATATAATCCGGCCACAGCAGCGGTGACCGATCCAGTGCATCAAGGTTGGCATGATAAGATTCCTGCTGGTCTAGTGCATGCAGCTGGATAACGTTGTCATCGCGCTCACCGATGGCGACGATGATGTTTTTATCTATCGCTGCCGGAAGCACCAGTCCTTGATTGTAGTCGGTATGTTCACCGATGAGGTTCACGCGGCCCGGGGAACGCACCAATAACGGTGTGCCGCCGTAGAGCTCATGGTATTTTTTATATACTGCACTTTGCAGGGAAGTCGTCGTTGCTGTACTCATGTAACGTTAGTCAAAATGAGCGCTAAAAGTACATAAAAATTAGAGGAGTGCAAGGTGTTACCCCTGTAAAAGATAAGACTGATTTGTACTGGCTAACGACGAGCTAGCCACAGGGACAGTTCGCTATGGCCGTCAACCCGTTGATGGTCGACGGGACCCCAACGACTAAGCGACGCGGCCCACCAGCTAACCAGTGAAGCTAACAGACTGATGAGCGAAAACCGTTAGTTAATAGGCACGGTCGCCATCAAAGGTGAAGAAGCCATCGATGCTTGTGATTCCCCCACCCATACCTCTAGTTCTGCTATCCGCTTATTACACAACTCGCCTGCAATCCGCAGCAAAGTGGAAGCGCGGTAATACAGCGCCCAAGCCTGCTCCTCGTTTACCGCGAACCCAGCGGCATACCGGCTATCCATGTAGCTGCTTTTGAGCAGATTGAAAAGTGCTTTGTTTTCTGGGTTATCCCGCGGAAACACCGAGGCGATTTCGGGAGCCAACGCACTGCACAGTTTAAGCATCCACGCCAGGTTGTGGGTGTTGGGCCGCATGTACAACATCACCTTAAGCATGGCCTTACATGCCTGCTCCACGCTTTGGTGCACCATGAATACGGCCATATTGAATTTGTGCTCCATCAGACAATAACTGGCACAGTCCATAAACTGGCAACTGTTATTAAACCAACACCGCCAGCCCTCCCGGGTTTGCCGCAGTAGTGTTTCGTGGCACACGAACACCTTGCGCGGAGGCAGCGTATTCATGCCACTATAAAGCAGTGCCCCATGCTGAAACACCGTACCGGCAAACGCATCGCCATTGGTGAGTTGTTGCATTGCCTCGCTGTAGGCCATCACCACTGCGGCATACTGGTGATCTTCCAGCGTTACACTATTGGCAAGATGATGAATCTCGGGAAGACTGCGTTGTTCGCTATCATTATATACCAAGAGGATATCCGTACGGAACCAATTTTTATCGACTTTAGGGCCAAAGCAATGTATACTTTGTGCCTCGTATCGTTGCAATGCAAAACAAAAGATAAACTCGGTAGCCAGTCGGTGGGTAAGTTCTTTTGCCAACCGGCGCAGCGCAACCTGTTGCGCTGCGGTAAGATTATTGAGATCGATATCCATGGTGGTCGGTTTTTCAGCCTGATAAATGGGCTGCGTTTGCAATGGTTTATCTATTTCTGTCACAGTCAATGGAATTTTTTAAAGCCGTATGGCCTTGATTTTTTAATTGTATACCCTGCAAAGTTCTTTAAGTTTGTATCTTGCTATCGCAACACATCAAAGATACTATCTTTAGATAAGTTTTCAATATCAAATTGGAGTAAAATGAAAAATATCGTGGAATCCATTGATTTACAATCGGAAAAAGTTGGCCCTCGTCTCAAGGAGGTCCGGAATTCATTGGGAATGACGGTAGAAGAGTTCTACAGCCCATTAATGAAGGCCTTTAATAACGGCTCGTCCATTGAAAACAATAAGCGCAATATAGGCAAGCGGCTCGCCAAAGATATTATCGAATATTACAATATCAACCCAAATTATCTCCATACAGGGAAGGGCGATAAGGTTCTTAAAGTACGACCCTACCATAAGAAGACGTTCCAGCCACAGCCGGCAGGCAATGAGGAAAGTGTACCCTTTTTTGACGTCAAACTTACCCAGTTGCAAGCGGGGTTCATCGATATCTTCAGCGAAAGCGTACCCGAGTACTATGTAAACTACCGTCCTTTCAATGACTGCGCGGCATACCTGCCAATTTATGGCGACAGCATGTTTCCGCGCTTTGTCAATGGTGAGATCATCGCCGTAAAAGAAGTCGTTAACCGTGATGTCATCCTGTGGGGGGAAGCCTACCTCGTCGTTACTGACGAACGCGCCAATAGTATGATTACCGTAAAACTGCTTCATCAGCATGAAGAGGCCGAGAAAATTATTCTTCGGGCAAGCAATCCAGCATATAGTGGTGACACGGTTATCGACAAAGCCGCCATCGTTCGGCTGTATATTATTAAGGGCAAAATAACGCGCAGCCAACTGTGACGAAACACCAGCGCGATAACGAATGGGCAGTGGCGGATAAAAAAAGAAAATTTTTCGGCCTCCGGCAATTTTTGGCACCGTTTTCGCTATTACTCAGATAGGTTTAGGTTGATAGCCCCTAACCCCATTGGGGCGGCCGTTCCGACGCAAGTCGGAACGGTTTTTTTATGTCAAGCCCACACCCCTGCCTCCCTAATTTGAAAATGATTTTCTTAACTTCGGTCCCTGTACCTTTAATTGATTTAAAACGTAATCGCATCTCATGAAGAAAATCAATTTACTCATTGCCCTACTGTGCTGTATTTTGGTCACCACTGCGCAAGAAGAAGCGCGCTTGCTTCGTTTTCCCGCCGTTCATGGCAACCAGCTGGCATTTACATATGCGGGCGACCTTTATGTAGCATCGACCGAAGGGGGGATGGCCCGGCGCATCACCAGCCACCCTGGATATGAGCTATTTGCCCGATTCAGCCACGACGGCAAAAAGATTGCTTTCACTGGCCAGTATGATGGCAATACCGAGGTATTTGTTATTCCGGCGCAGGGTGGTGAGCCCAAACGCATCACGTATACCGCGACACTCGGCCGTGATGATGTAGCCGACAGAATGGGCCCCAACAACATCGTCATGGGTTGGACGCCTGACGATCAACATGTGATTTACCGAGGCCGCGGGACATCGTTCAATGCATTTAAGGGCAAGTTGTACCTCGCGCCACTCACCGGGGACCTAAGCCGAGAGCTGCCTTTTTCGGTGGCCTCCTGGGCATCTTACAACGCCGACGGCACCATGCTGGCGATGAACCGCGTATTCCGTGAATTCCGGACCTGGAAATACTACCGTGGAGGGATGGCCGACGACATCTGGCTGGTAGACCCCGCAACGGGAACGACCAAGAACCTGACCGATAACCCTGCACAGGATGTTTTCCCGATGTACCATAAAAACAACATCTATTTTGTGAGCGACCGTGAGCGCATAGCTAACCTATACGTCTACGATACCCACACCAAGCAAACCAAGAAGGTTACGGACTTCACCGACTACGATGTTAAATTCCCTGCTTTGGGCGGCGATGCGATCGTCTTCGAAAATGGAGGTTACATTTATCTCCACAACCTACTCACCGGCCAAACCGAACAACTGCACATCACCATCGCAGAAGATTTCGCGTCCGGCCGCTCCAGGCAAGTGGATGCGTCCGAATTTGTATACAGTGCTGACCTCGCTCCCGATGGCAAGCGGGTAGTGTTCGGCGCACGTGGCGACGTATTCACCGTGCCGGCCAAAACTGGAGTGACCCGTAACCTGACACAAAGTAGCGGCGCACACGACCGTAACGTGGGATGGAGCCCCGATGGACGTTGGATAAGTTTCATCTCCGATCGTACTGGGGAAGACGAACTATACATCCAGCGGCAAGACGGAACAGCGCCTGCCAAACAACTCACCAAAGATGGCGGGGCCTATAAGTTCACCCCTGTGTGGAGCCCGGACAGCAAATACCTGCTATACGGCGATCGTAGCCAAAACCTTTATGCCGTCGATGTGCAGTCGGGCAACACCACGTTGATTGCACATGCCGACGAGGGTACGGTTGGTTCATATACCTTTGCACCAGATAGCAAGTGGGTCGCTTACACCCTTCCCGGCCGTGCCCGCGAGTTTACGGTCATCAACCTTTTCAACCTCGACAGCGAGAAAACCATCCCGGTAACCGACACGTGGTACAACAGTGGCCAACCCGAGTTCAGCCCCGACGGAAAATTGCTATATTTCGTATCGCAGCGTGATTTCAGCCCAACATATGGTAGCACGGAGTGGAACCATGTGTATAACGATATGAGCCGTCCGTATTTCGTGCGGTTAAGCGCAAATAGCAAATCGCCGTTTGCCGAAAAAAGTGACGAGGTAGTGGTGGATGATGATGATGAGGGCGGCGAAAAAGAGGATGATGACACGAAAGAGAAGGCGTCTTCGAAAAATGACGATACCGTAACGGTGGATGAAGAAGGGTTGGCCGACCGCATCGAGAGTCTTCCGGTAACACCGGGCTCCTACTACCGGCTCGTGGCCACCAACGAAGGCCTCTACTACTCCAGTCGAGCACGAGGCAACAGCGGGTTTAAATTTTTCAATCTCAAAGATAAAAAGGAAACCGACATCGGCAGTTTCGGGAATTATAGTGTAACGACGGACCGCAAGAAAATTCTAATCCGTAATGGCGATGGATTTTTCATCGAAAACCTAGGCAAGTCGAAAATAACGCCCTCCAACAAAGTAAATCTGGGCGGAATGAAAGTAACGGTAGACCTGAAAGCGGAATGGAAACAAATCTATGACGAGAGCTGGCGCCAAATGCGGGATTATTTCTACGACCCAAATATGCACGGCGTAGACTGGGAAGCAATGCATGATAAATACGCACCATTGTTACCATTCGTGAATCATCGCGATGACCTCACCTACCTCATCGGCGAGCTGATTGCCGAACTAAACATTGGCCATGCATACGTGAATAGTGGCGACCGGCCCGACGTAAACCGGATACAGATGGGACTATTGGGTGCCCGGTTAAGTCGCGATGCGAGCGGCAACTACCGCATCGACAGCATACTCTCCGGTCAAAGCTGGAACAAAGAGCTGGTGTCGCCGCTGCGCGCGCCAGGCGTAAATGCTCACGCAGGTGAATACATCGTCGCCGTCAACGGCACCCCGATGAAAGACGTGGATAACATTTACCAGACGCTCGTCGGCAAGGCAGGTCAACTGGTGGAGATGGAGCTCAGCGCGGCATCGTCGGGCCAGGGACCCCGCACCGTATTGGTGAAACCCATCAGCGATGAGTCGGCACTCTATTACCACGAATGGGTACAACAGAACATGGAAAAAGTCACCGCCGCAAGCGATGGCCGTATCGGGTACGTACATATCCCTGATATGGGGCCGGAAGGACTTAACCAATTCGCCCGCTACTTTTACCCGCAGTTGGACAAGGAAGCCCTTATCATTGACGACCGAGGGAACGGTGGGGGCAATGTCTCGCCGATGATCATCGAGCGCTTGCTACGCAAACCCGGACTGGGCACCATGCGGCGCAACAGCAAAACAGCCTCCATCAAACCCGATGCACATGTGGGACCGAAGGTATGCCTCATCGACCAGTACTCGGCGTCGGACGGTGACCTGTTCCCTTGGCAGTTCAAGTATTACGGCATCGGGCCCCTCATCGGCCAACGCACCTGGGGCGGGGTAGTGGGCATCAGCGGTTCACTGCCATTTATCGATGGCGGCGATATGCGTAAGCCAGAGTTCGCACATTTTGCTGCCGATGGTTCGTCGTTTATTATTGAAGGCGAGGGCGTACATCCGGACATCGAGGTGATCAATGATCCTTATCAGGAGTACAAGGGTAACGATGCACAACTTGCGCGCGGCATCAGTGTATTACTGGATAAACTCGCTGATGGAGGTACCACAGGCGTACCACCGATACCCAGTTTCCCCGATAAGTCGAAATAACAAGAATTTCCAGTGGCTTTGTAGGATAGATGCAATGCCACCGGAGATTTACTGTCGCTACATTTATAGCAAGCCAGTGAACCACGCGGGGTAAACGCCCAGCAATAGCGTGATCAGTGCCGCCAGGAAAAATACGACCGTGTATGGGACACTAACCACAACGGTATTGCGGTCTATCGGTTTGAAATACATCGCCACGATAACACGGAAATAATAGAAAATGCCCATGGCGGCATTGATAACGGCGAGTACGACCAATAGCACCTGGTAATCGGCCAATACGCCCGAGAACATCATGAACTTACCCACGAAGCCTGCGGTAAGTGGTATCCCCGCCAATGACAGCATCGCGATGGTAATGGCCAACGCTAAGTAAGGGTTCTTTTTGGCTAAGCCATTGAATGCCTCGAAATGTTCGCTTCCAGTTGCTTGCTTTACTAAGATGAGGGCGCCAAAAGCGATGATGGTGGACAGGGAGTAGGCCGTGGCATAGAAGAGTACTGAGTCGGCAGAGGTTGCACCGATGGCCACAATAGCAAAAAGCAAATATCCAGCATGGGAAATACTCGAATAGGCCAACATCCGTTTCACGCTCTGCTGTACAATGGCAGTAATATTACCGACAAACAGCGTGATGATAGTCATCACCAATAGTACCGGCATCCAGAAATCTTGCAACGGCACAAAACAGAAATAAAATAAACGCAGGAAGCCCGCGAAGGCTGCTGTTTTGACCACCGTTGCCATAAATATCGTAACCAGTATCGGCGCACCGTCATACACATCTGGTGTCCAAAAATGGAACGGTGCAGCACCCACCTTAAACGCCAGTCCAACAATCAACAACAAGATACCCGCGTAAAACAGCGGAGATATCTCGTGGGGATTGGATACTACATATTCCTTGATGGCGGCCAAGTCGAATGAGCCACTGGCGCCATAAAGCAGCGCAATACCAAACAATAAAAAACCGGTGGAAAACGCACCCATCAGAAAGTATTTCAGCGCCGCCTCGTTGGAGGCAAAATCTTTCTTACGGATGCCCGCGAGGATATACAGCGCAACAGACATGATTTCGATACCGATAAACAGCATGGCCAGATTATGGAAGGAAACCACCAACGCCGCACCCGTCAGCGAGAATAGGATAAGGGCATAATACTCGGCCACATGGGGGCTCGATTTGTCGAAATAATCTTTGGATAGCAGCAACACCAATGCGGTTAACACCACGCACACCACGGAGAAAGCCACGGCAAAATGGTCAAACAATACCATACCACTATACAGCGGCTCGGCGCTTATACCCCACTGCACGCCATAGCATCCTAACGCGGTGACAAGGCCAAACAAGGACACCGGCAGCAGCGCCTTCTGAGCTTTAAACAACCCCAGATACAGCACCAATATGGCTAACAAAGACAGCGTAATGATTGCACTCATGTTTCGATTATTATCTTAGTCCTTCCGTAATCACTTCCGGAAGGTGTATTCTTTCATTTTATTTGACCAAACTGATCTTTTCGACCAACTCCGTAACGGCCGCCTCGGAGATATCCAGCAATGGTTTCGGGTATACGCCGATCCCAATCACCAGCGCCACAACCGCCGCCAGCACCACCCATTCGGTTCCTTTTATGTCGGCAAAACCGATTGTTTGGGCATTCGTCTCACCCAACATCACCTTTTGGTACATCCGTAGTAAATAGACAGCGCCAAGAATGATGGTAAGTCCGCCGAAGGCGGCATACCAGATTCCATACTGATAAATACCGATCAGCAACAGAAACTCACCGACAAAGCCGTTGGTAAGCGGCAGACCGATGGCACCCATCACGATTATTAAAAACGCAATCGCCAGTGCCGGTGCCGATCTCGCGATTCCACCCATAGCACCCAAATCGCGCGTGCCCAACCGGCGGATGAGGATATCTACAACAAAGAACAGCCCCAGCACACTGATGCCATGATTGACCATCTGGATGATGGCGCCTTGCAAGCTCTGTACATTCCACGCAAAAACGCCGGCCCCAATGAGGCCTACGTGTGCGATAGACGAATAGGCTATCAGCCGTTTCGCATCGCCTTGCTTAAACGCAATGACGGATGCGTAGACTACCCCGATGACACACAGTACCAAGGCCAACTGTCCGTAGGCGGCCACACCCAGCGGAGCAATGGGGATCAGCCACCGGATAAGGCCGTACACACCCATTTTGAGCATGATCGCCGCCAGTAACATCGTGCCTGCAGTCGGTGCCTCGGTATAGGTATCAGGCTGCCAGGTGTGGAAGGGGAAAATCGGCATCTTGATCGCAAAAGCAATGAAGAACGCCCAGAAAATCCACCGCTGCGTACCACTGTCGAGCGCCAGCTGGTAAAACGAACTAAGCTCATAGTCGCCCGAGGGCACCTGCACGTGCAGGTAGATGATGGCGATAAGCATCAACAGGCTTCCGAAAAAGGTATAAATGAAGAATTTGATGTTTACACGGACACGGTTCTCGCCACCCCATAGGGCGCAGATAAAATAAATGGGAATCAGCGCCGCCTCCCAGCCCACGTAAAATGCGAATGCGTCTAGGGCAGTGAAAACGAGTAGCAGCCCGGCCTGCATAAACAATATTAGTGCATAGAAACCACCTTTGTAATCATGATTGAACGCAGAAAGGATAATCAAGGGGATAAGCCCATTGGTAAGCAGCACCAGGGGCAAACTGATGCCGTCTATGCCGATATGGAAGTGGACGCCGAATGCGGGTATCCATGCAAACCGCTGCTCAAACTGCATACTAGCATCCGGAACGAAGTTAACTAAAAATGGGATGGTGAGCGCTAAGGAAAGCAGCGACACCAGCAGCGCCAGTTGCTTGGCCGTACGCGCTTGCCGTACCAAAGCGAGCGCCAGAGCTCCAAGGACCGGAATTAAGAGTAGTATAAATAGATTGTCCATGTACGCGATATAACTTTCGTCGATTAACCGTTAAAAAAACCATAGGCCAAAAGCGCCACAACGGCGATGACCATCATAAAGATATAGGAACCCACGTTGCCGGTCTGCAACAGCCGAATTCCGTTGCCCGACTCACCCACACGTTTTCCCAAACCATTAACCAACCCATCGATGCCTGCCCTGTCTACGATACGGTAAAAGAATACCGATAGCGCATTAAGTGGGCGTACAACGATGGCATCGTATAGTTCATCCACATAAAATTTATGGTAAGAAAGCCGTGCGAGCAGTCCACGCGGTGCATCGTCTGACTCCAGAACGATGCCCTTAACTGCGTATTTCCGATAGGCAAATACCGCCATGACGATTGCCCCGACTGCAGAAACAGCCATGAGCACGTACTCGGTACTGTGGTCTAAATGGAATGCCCCCGTTACCGCGACGGAATCAGCAAATACCGGCGAAAGGAAGTCGGCCAAGGCATGCCCCCCACCCAGCGCTGATGGCACATTAAGCAAACCGCCTACGGCTGCGAACACAGCGAGGATAACCAAGGGTATTGTCATCGTAGCTGGCGACTCGTGCAAGTGGCTGGCCTGTTCAGCCGTACCCTTGAACTTGCCGAAGAACGTCAGCGAGAGCATCCTGAACATATAAAACGCCGTGAATAGCGCACCGATGAATCCAAGCACCCACAGCAATTTATTCTCGGCAAACGCATGGGCAAGTATCTCGTCTTTAGAAAAAAAGCCAGATAACGGCGGTATGCCCGCAATGGCAATCGTGGCAACCAGCATAGTTGCATACGTGATGGGCAAGTGCCTTTTCAAACCACCCATACTGCGCATATCCTGCTCATCGCTCATGGCGTGGATCACTGATCCAGCACCCAAAAACAGCAGCGCCTTAAAAAAGGCGTGGGTAATGACGTGGAAAAAGGCACCCGTGAAGGCACCTACCCCTAACCCCAGAAACATATAGCCCAATTGTGATACGGTGGAATAGGCTAGCACCTTCTTGATGTCGTTTTGTGTAATAGCGATGGCGGCCGCCAACAAAGCCGTGCAGATGCCAATAGCAGCAATTACCTGCATGGTAATCGGCGAAAGCGTAAACAGGATGTTGGAACGAGCAATCATGTAAATACCGGCGGTAACCATCGTAGCGGCGTGGATCAATGCCGACACGGGCGTTGGGCCGGCCATAGCATCGGGCAACCAGGTGAACAGCGGTATCTGGGCCGATTTACCAGTAGCAGCAACAAAAAGTAGCAACGTAATCAGCAACAATGTCGTATCGCCCATGGCCATACCGGCCGCCTGCGAAAATACGCCTGTAAACTCCAACGTACCGAAGGTGTTGAATATCAAGAATACGGCAATGAGGAAACTCAAATCGCCAATGCGGTTCATCACAAAGGCTTTCTTTCCTGCGCTGGCAAACTCCTTGTTCTTAAACCAGAAGCCAATCAGCAGGTAAGAGCATAGGCCAACCCCTTCCCAGCCGATGAACATGACCACGTAGTTTGACCCCAGCACCAATAGCAGCATGAAAAAGACGAAAAGGTTGAGGTATGCAAAGAATTTCGCAAATCCCGCATCGTGCTTCATGTAACCAATGGAATAGACGTGGATGAGAAAACCGATGCCGGTGACAATGAGCAGCATAATGGCACTCAGTGGATCGACCAAGAAGGAAAGTGAAACGCTCAGGCTACCAGCGGTAATCCATTCGAAAATGGAATGGATAAATGTTGCGGATTCACCGGCTTGCCGGGCCGCATATACCTCCGCAAATACGCCGCAGCTCAACAGAAAGGAGGCCAACACCACGCCACTACCCAATAGCCCAACCAACGATTTAGGCAACGCATTCCTGCCCACGCCGTTGATTAGAAAACCAATCAGTGGCAAAAGCGGGATCAACCAAATTAAATCTATCATCTTTTGTTAATCGTTCAAATCATCAAATCGACACATCATCGCATCAAAATCACCCCCGCAAGCGGTTCAGCGCATTGATATCCACTGAACGGGTATTCCGGTATACCATCACGATGATGGCTAAACCTACCGCAACCTCGGCAGCAGCCAACGCCATGATGAAAAACACAAACACCTGTCCGGCCGGATCGCCGTGATGCACCGAAAACGCGGTAAGCAGCAAGTTCACAGAATTGAGCATCAATTCGACAGACATCATGATGATGATGACATTACGGCGTATAAGCACGCCCATGACGCCGATTGCGAAAATAATACTACAAAACAGGATATAGTGATTGAGCGGTACACCCTGTATATTTTGTACGATAGTTTCCATTTATGCTTTTTTTGGATCGTTCTTGGCTAATAGTACCGCGCCCACCATGGCGGTCAACAATAATATCGAGGATATCTCAAAGGGCAGCAAGAAATCGCTAAACAATACCTTTCCCAGATTAGACACCAGTCCGATGTCGGGGTTTTTCAGCACTACAGGATCAGACACCTCCAGTAAACGGAATGATGCGGCTAGCGTTACCAATAAACACATCCCTGCAATGACACCCATGAATTTCACCAGATTGGACTTGAGGGGTTCGGTATCTTTATTGAGGTTGAGCAGCATCAAAACGAAAAGGAACAGCACCATGATGGCCCCCATATAAACAATGAAATTGACCACCGCGAGAAACTGCGCGTTTAGGAGAATATAATGCACCGTAAAGGTAAAAAACGTAATAACGAGGTAAAGTACGCTGTGCACCGGATTCTTAGTAAAGATGGTCATCAGCGCAAAGAAGATAGACAAAAAAGCCACAAAATAAAAAACGCTCATGCTGTTTTCGTAAGGGTTATCAGCGGACTAGGCCGTGGGTTCATGTTTTTCCGTAAAGTCAAACCGGGGTTCCACCAATTTGTCTTTGCCATAAATAAAATCCTTGCGGAGGTAGTCGGCCGTTACGTGGGGGCCATCCAAGTAAATGGCTTCCTTGGGACACGCCTCCTCGCAAAGACCGCAGAAGATGCAACGAAGCATGTTAATCTCATACACAGCGGCATACTTTTCTTCCCTATAGAGGTGCTCCTCGCCTTTTTGGCGCTCGGCAGAAATCATGGAGATGGCTTCGGCGGGGCACGAGAGCGCGCATAATCCACAAGCGGTACACCGCTCCCTTCCATCCTCATCGCGCTTCAGCGAATGCTGTCCGCGGAAATTTTTCGAATATGGCCGCTCTTCCTCCGGATATTTCACAGTAGGTATAGGCTTGAAAAAATGCTTGATGGTAATGCCCAGTCCCTTGAAAATCGCCGGGAGGTAAATACGCTCCCAGAAGTTCATGGGCTTCTGTTCCAATACCTTTTTTCTGTTGCTTAAAGACTGCATATCGTTTCCCCTAACCAAATTTCGTTAAAAAAATGTATCATTGATAATGGTAATCACCCCGGTCAACACAATATTGGCGATAGCCAAGGGTATCAATACTTTCCAACCCAGGTTCATCAACTGATCGTAGCGGAAGCGGGGCAGTGTCCACCGGATCCACATGAAGAAAAAGATGAAGGCGAATATCTTGGCAAAAAACACCACGACGCCGATGATGGTAATCCAGTTCTGGGAGAGGCCCAGCGCATCCATGAAGGGAAAATTATACCCCCCAAAATAAAGCGTGGCCATCAGTGCCGACGAGACAAACATATGGATATACTCGGCAAACATATAGAGGCCGAGTTTCATGGATGAGTATTCTACGTTGTAGCCACCGATCAATTCCGTCTCGCACTCAGGCAAATCGAACGGTACGCGGTTGCATTCCGCGAACGAGCAGATGAGGAAAATAAGGAAGCCCAACGGTTGTACCCATATATTCCAGTTCACAAACCCCGACTGCTGCTCGACAATCTCTTTCAATGAAAGCGACTGGGTAACCATCAACAAGGCGATCAAGGAAAGGCCCATGGCCAGCTCATAACTGATGCTTTGCGACGCAGCACGAACGGCCCCCATCAACGAAAACTTATTGTTGGATGCCCATCCTCCAAGCATAATACCATAGACGCTGAGCGCAACCACGCCGAACATATATAATACGCCGATATTGACATCCGTTACCTGTAGTTCGATTGCCCGTTCACCGATGGTGAGTGTTTGCCCCCAGGGAATAACTGCGCTACCTATACAAGCAGTAATGATGGCAATGGTAGGCCCGAGGATAAATAACGACCTATGTGCGCCGGCAGGAATGATTTCTTCCTTAAAGAAGAACTTGCCACCATCGCACAGTGGCTGGAGGATACCGAAAGGGCCAGCGCGATCCGGCCCAAAGCGATCTTGCATAAAACCGGCTACCTTACGTTCGGCCAACGTGGAATACATCGCAATCACCAGCGTGATCACAAAAATCAGGCTCACTAATACTACTTTCTCAATGACAAACGCGAGTTCCATATACTGTATTTCCAATTTTTCTAAACCCCGAAGGGCTCGTTAATGCTATGGTAGTAACCGCTCCGCACGGTCAAACTGGTCTTTATTAGCCTCCTGTAAGGCCAAGTTCTCCTTGACCACCGGCGGCGGGGTCAACAGCTCGTAGTGGTTTGCCGAAATGACAGACGTCCGTTTCACCGTGCGTGGACCATCGATTACCCAATCTGCTGTCGACTTTTTATCAAACCGGCAGGTATTGCAAATAAACTCCTCGGCTTCGCCGTAGGTATCTTTTCGCGCCGTGACCCGCAACACTTCTTCTCCTTTATACCATAGGGTCACCTTGCCACTGCATGTGGGGCAATCGCGATGGGCTTCAACCGGTTTGGTAAACCACACGCGGTTTTTGAACCGGAATGTCCTATCCGTCAGTGCGCCGACCGGGCATACATCGATCATATTGCCAGAAAATTCATTGTCTACCGCCTTTGTGATGTAAGTAGAAATTTCAGCGGCATCGCCGCGACCCAAAACACCATGCACACGCTTTGGCGTGAGCTGGTCGGCTACCATCACGCAACGATAGCACAGAATACAGCGTGTCATATGTAGCTGTATCTTGTCGCCGATGTCTATTTTATCAAATGTGCGCCGTTCAAACTCGTAGCGGGTATCTGCCAGGCCGTGTTCATAGCCCAAGTCCTGCAGGTGACATTCGCCGGCTTGGTCACATATAGGACAGTCAAGCGGGTGGTTGATTAACAGCATCTCCACCACGCCTTTGCGTGCCTCCAACACCTCCGGTGAGGTAATATTCTGCACTTCCATCCCATCCATCACCGTGGTGCGGCATGAGGCGACCAATTTGGGCATAGGCCGCGGGTCCTTTTCCGACCCTTTACTTACCTTTACCAAGCAGGTACGGCACTTCCCACCACTACCTTCCAACTTAGAATAGTAGCACATGGCCGGCGGCACAACGTCGCCACCGATTGCGCGTGCAGCATTCAATATCGTCGTCCCGGGGGAAACCTCCACCGGGATACCGTCAATGCTTACCTTGAATTTAACGTCTTCAGCCATTCCTTTTTCAGCTATTTGCTGGCAGCCATCCGCTTCCAGCCCTGTTAACTTGGTACTTCAAACTACTCCGTTCAGACCACCGGCTCCAACGGATCGGCGTAATGTGCTAATCCGAAATTACGGACCTGCGATTCCTCACCATTGCTCACGTGCCACTCAAATTCATCCCTGAAGTGGCGGATTGCACTAGCCACTGGCCATGCGGCGGCATCTCCGAGCGGGCATATCGTATTACCTTCGATGTTCTTGGCGACATTCACCAACAGGTCAATGTCGCTATACGAGCCGTGCCCATGTTCGATATTATGCAATACCTTCTCCATCCATCCCGTACCTTCACGGCAGGGCGAACATTGCCCACAACTTTCATGATGGTAAAACCGGGTGAAATTCCAAGTGTTACGCACGATGCATTGATCCTCATCAAATGCGATAAATCCACCGGACCCCATCATTGTCCCACTTTGGAATCCGCCCTCGGCGAGTGACTCGTAGGTCATCAGGCGCGGCTCGCCGGGCAATGTCTTCATGATCAAGTTGGCCGGCAGGATGGGTACGGATGACCCCCCGGCTACCACCGCTTTCAGGCGTTTGCCATTGGCGATGCCTCCGCAATATTCATCGGAGTAAATAAATTCTTCTACGGGCACACCCAGCTCGATTTCGTAAACACCCGGCTTATTCAGGTTGCCGCCGGCAGAAATCAACTTGGTACCTGTGCTCCGGCCCACACCGATCTTAGCGTACTCCTCGCCGCCATCGTTGATGATGGGTACCGTGGCCGCAATAGACTCGACATTATTCACCACGGTAGGCCGGTTATAAAGCCCTGATACAGCAGGGAAAGGTGGCTTAATCCGCGGATTGCCTCGCTTTCCTTCCAACGATTCAAGTAGAGCGGTTTCCTCGCCGCAGATGTAGGCACCCCCACCAGGCTGCACGTACAACTCGAGGTCGTAACCGGTACCCAAGATATTCTTGCCGAGAAACCCTGCATTTTTTGCTTCGGCAATCGCTTTTTCAAGGATACGTATCTGCGGCATCATCTCACCGCGCACGTAGATGTAAGATGTATTGGCCCCCAAAGCATAGCTGGAGACGATCATGCCCTCAATCAATGCGTGGGGAATATGGGTCATCAGGTAGCGGTCTTTGAACGTACCCGGCTCTGACTCATCGGCATTGCACACCAAATAGCGTGGCACGCCTTCGGGTTTGGCCAGGAAACTCCATTTCATCCCCGTTGGGAAACCGGCACCGCCCCGGCCACGCAAGCCCGAAGCTTTCACCTCTTCGACCACCTCGTCGGGGGTGAGTGCCTTCAATGCCTTCTCAACAGCCCGGTACCCCCCTTTTTGGCGGTATACCTCGAAGGTTTGGATACCCGGAACATCGATATGTGTCAACAATAACTTACGAGCCATAATTATCAGCTTTCAGCCGTCAGCTCTCGCCCTTCAGCCTTATTCTTCAGTTCTTTTATCAATTCATCTACCTTTTCTTCAGAAAGCTTTTCATGAAAGGTGTATTCGGGCCCAATCTGCAATACCGGCCCGTAGCCACAGGCGGCCAGACATTCCACACCCCGCCAGCTGAACAATCCATCGGCGGTCACCTCACCCTCTTTCACGCCCAGTTGCTGCTCGATATAAGCCATAATGCGCTCTGCCCCCACTAAACAACAAGGCCCGGTACGGCACACTTCCAAGACATATTTGCCTTGCGGCCGTAGGAAAAACATGGTGTAAAAGGTGGCTACTTCATACACTTCGATGGGCTCAATTTGCAGATAAGCCGCCACACTGTCCATCGCAGGGACGCTCAGCCAGCCATACATGGCCTGCACTTCGTGTAATATCGGCAGCAAGGCCGACTTCTGGCGTTCTTCTGGATAGCGCGCTACGATCTCGGCAAATTTACCCAGCGTTTCGGCCGTAAACTCCACGGGTTCATTATGTTTCACACTAAGCATCCAATTCTCCTGCTATAACATTTAAGCTACTCATGTTGATGATGGCGTCGGAAAGTAGCATCCCGCTACTCATCGGCGCATACATCTGATAGTTGATGAATGATGGTCTGCGGAAATGCAACCGATAAGGGGACCTACCGCCATCGCTGATCAGGTAAAAGCCCAACTCCCCGTTTGCTCCCTCCACACTATGGTAAACCTCATTTTTCGGTGTGTCTATCTCGCCCATTACAATCTTGAAATGGTAAATAAGGGCCTCCATATTATTATACACCTGCTCTTTCGGCGGAAGGTAAAATGCCGGTACATCCGCGTGGAAAATACCTTTTGGCTCCTTTTCGATCTTATTCAATGCCTGTTCGATGATCTTAAGGCTCTCCCACATCTCATTGTTGCGAACCATGAAGCGATCGTAAACATCGCCTTTGGTGCCTACAGGAATATCAAACTCAAATTCTTCATAAGACGAGTAGGGTTCGTTTACTCGAACGTCGTAGTCGACGCCTGTAGCGCGCAGTATCGGTCCGCTCCAACTGTAACCCAATGCGGTTTTGGCGTCCACGGCAGCTACGTCTGCTGTACGATCGATGAAAATCCGATTGCGGTTAAAGAGCTCTTCAAATTCTTTCAATACCGGCGGGAACCGTTTCAGGAACTCGCGTATCTTGTCGAACGCCGTCTGGTTGAAATCCCGTTCGAACCCACCGATCCGACCGATGTTGGTCGTGAGCCGTGCCCCGCATATCTCTTCGTAGATTTCGTAAATAAACTCACGCTCCTGTAATACATAAAGGAAGCCGGAGAATGCACCGGTATCTACGCCCAGAATCCCGTTGCAGATGATATGGTCTGTTATGCGTGCGAGTTCCATTACAATCACACGCATATACTGTACTCTTTTGGGAATCTCGATGTCGAGAAGCTTTTCAACCGTCATGTGCCAGCCCATATTGTTGATGGGCGAAGAACAATAGTTAAGGCGGTCGGTAAGCGGTGTGATTTGATAGTAAGGGCGGTGTTCTGCAATTTTCTCAAATGCGCGGTGGATATAGCCAATGGTTGATACACCACTGACAATGCGTTCGCCGTCGACCTGGAGGACATTTTGGAATACCCCGTGTGTGGCGGGATGTGTAGGCCCCAGATTGAGTGTAAACAACTCGTCCTGCGGGTCGTTGTCGCTAAACACAGGTTTATTGCCCTTTATCGTGGAAACCGAATTGCTCATCATATCTTATCTTCCGAAGAAATAGTCTTTCTTATCTATCTTATTGGGGTCTTCGAGCGGATATTCTCTCCGCATGGGGAACACCTCCATATCGTCTACATTCAGGATGCGGCGCAAGTCGGGATGGCCGACGAACTGTATCCCAAAAAAATCGTAGGTCTCACGTTCCATCCAATTGGCTCCATCCCACAAAACCGTGGCAGTTGGAATTGCAGGGTATCTGCCCTGCAAAAACACTTTAATGCGGATACGCACGTTGTTAACCAGGCTATGTACATGGTACACCACGGCAAATTCATTTTCCAGATCGGGGTAATGCACCGCCGTAATATCCGTCAAATAGCCAAACTGCAGTCCGTCGTCGGTTTTCAAAAACTCCAAGACATCCAAAATCTGCGTCGTGTCGGTCTCCAGCGTCAGCAATCCAAAGGGTTCCGTTACGTTACGGATGACACCTTCGGCAAACCGGCCTTGAAGACGTTTCAGTACTGCGTTATTATCGAGTTTAGCCATGCGTGTGTATTCCGTACTTTTCAAGTAACGCTTTGTATTCGGATGAATTGCGTCTATTCAGCGATTCATTTTTGACGATTTCCTGCAACCGCATCACGCCATCCAGGATTGCTTCGGGCCTTGGCGGACACCCCGGTACATATACGTCTACCGGAATCACCTCATCAATGCCCTGCAATACCGAATAGGTGTCGAATATGCCGCCGCTCGATGCACATGCGCCTACGGCAATTACCCACCGGGGTTCTGCCATCTGGATATATACTTGCCTAAGTACCGGCGCCATTTTCTTAGCGATGGTACCCATAACCAACAACATATCGGCCTGCCGCGGCGAAAAGCTTGGCCGTTCTGCGCCAAATCGGGCCAAATCATAGGTAGCACCCATGGTCGCCATAAACTCGATTCCACAACACGACGTAGCAAACGGAAGCGGCCACAACGAATTGGCCCTAGCCAGCCCAATAGCCTTATCTAGCGTCGTGGCAAAAAAACCCGACCCTTCTACGCCTGGCGGCGCCGGCGCCAATTTAATATCACTCATGCTTACTCCGGTCTTACCTCAAAAAAAACTCACCTATATTATAGTATAGACGAGTTGCAAAACTACAATATATTGGATGCTTATCGGGCTAATTGTATTATTTAGAAACGTTCTACCATATCATGGCTCAGTCCCATTCCAGTGCTTTCCGCTTGATGATGTAGATGAACCCAAGCAGCAGCAACCCCATAAAAACAAACATCTCAATCAGTCCTGACAATCCAAATTCGCGGAAGTTTACAGCCCAGGGGTACATGAAAATAACTTCGATATCAAAGATGACGAATAAGATGGCCACGATAAAATACTTGATGGAAAATGGTTGGCGCGCATTTCCAATTACCTCTATCCCCGACTCAAACGCACCTAACTTACTTTCAGTCCTTACTTTGGGTCCGATAAGGTGCGTTATAACGATTGTTCCTATGCCAAATCCCGCTGCCACAATCAGTTGAATCAATATGGGCAAATAATCTTGTGGGGTACTCAACAATTCCGATTCCATCACATCTGTATTAAGGTGGGACAAAACTAAAAAATAAAGCGCTAATTCGGAAATTAGCGCTTTATCAAAGTCGTTAAACGCTGTAGTTTCTATTTACCCGTAGAATCTGCTGCCGGGGTCGCTGTTTCCTGCTCCAAATACTGCAGGGTTTGCTTAGCCCAAGCATTTTCCGGGTCTAGTTTTAATATTTCAGCAATCAGGTCGCGCCCCTTCTGGTATTCACCGCGCTTCACACTGACCACGGCAATTGTGCTGTATGCATCAACCAACTTACTTTTGTTCTTCTGAATCTCAGCATCGCCTTTCTCCTTCACCATTTCTATATACTTCAAGAAGTAAGGCTCCGCAAGCCCTTTAGGATTTTCAGTATCATCCAACAGGTTATTTACATTGGCACGGTACAGATAAGCATCTTGTGTAGTAGGAGCCTTCTCGATGACCACTCCAAATGCCGTATCAGCCTTATGCAGCAAGGCAGCTTCTTCGGGGCCACGCTCAGCCACAGGCGTCGTGGCAACCGCAAAGTAGGAAGAGTATCCCAAGTAGAAATTATCGTAGATGAAGTTACGCGACGCGGGTGTAGAAGCCGCAATTTCGAACACCTTTGAGGCATCTAAAAATTTCTTGTCGGAAAAAAGTTCTTTACCCACATCGTTCAGGTCGTCAGCAATGGATGAGTCGACAGCTACGGCTTTCTTCAACTGGGCAATCCCCTCGCTGAATAAGGTCTCATCGGTGGGGTTGCTCTGGGTCGCCAATTTGATGTCGGCGAGCCCCAAGTGCAAGTAGTCACGCGGAATGATCCGATCAGCCTCCATCCGAGCAAATAGCTTATCCAGCGCATCCTTGCTTTCCTGCAATTGCTGGTTCTCATAGGCCGAATATCCCAGGTAACGTAACACTTTCGGATTTACATCTTCCAACTGTGCCAGCTCCGCAGCCTGCACCTGCAACTCTTCATAATCTTTTACATAAACCAAGAAGTCCGCATAACGAATCCGTGAATCTACCGTATAATCGGTTTTATCCATATATTGCTTATAGAATTTCACCGCTTCTTGGTTACGCGCATCATAATCTTCAATGGTCGTGGCCGTATTGGCCCACGCGTGGTAAGTCTCGGCCAGCTCGCGATATGTAGGTGCATAGTCCGGCACCTCTTCCGCGATTTTCTTCAAACCATCTATTGCCTCTTGCCAAGCATGAGATAACCGTGTAATCACTTGCAACTGTACTTTTGCACGCGTCAACGTATTATCCAGCAGCGATGCATCTCGATAATTCACATAAGCGGGACTAGCGCTTTCCAGCCCGAAATACGCGTCTCCGAGTGCCAGCGGAATCATCGGATCCTCGTCATTCTTGGCCTTTGCCTGATCCAGATACTCCACGGCCTT
The DNA here is from genome assembly GCF_035818675.1 of Parapedobacter flavus. Lineage (NCBI taxonomy): Bacteria > Pseudomonadati > Bacteroidota > Sphingobacteriia > Sphingobacteriales > Sphingobacteriaceae > Parapedobacter > Parapedobacter flavus. The sequence goes on along the minus strand of NZ_JAYKZZ010000016.1, from coordinate 155,749 downwards.
CTGGTAGTTGGGTTCGGGTGCATCGATATAGGCCCTACCAATATGGTAAAGCTCCAAGTAATCACGTCTGCGAAGTTTCTCGGTAGCCTCAGCAAATTTGGCTGTCGCGGCGCTCTCATTGCCTTTATACAAGGCCACGATACCTTCTCCTACTGTATTAAGCCGCTCCTTCTTATCGGCAAGCTTACCTTGTTCGAAAATGGCTTGCGCAGAATCAAGGTGATCGTTCTCTATATAAACAAGCCCTAAATAAAAGTAATTTTCACCATCTTTCGGCTTGTTCTTCACAAGCGTCTCCAACATCTGCTTAGCTTGGGCGAACTGCTCCGCATCGATGGCCTTCTTCGCATCGTCCAAGCTTTGCGCCTGTACTCCCGTAACCACAAAAGCAAGGGATATACCCCATATCATTGCTTTTTTCATCATTTTTCTCTATTAAGTGTTTAATCTATTTACTTCCTGATAATCAATTCTCTAGGCGGCAAACTATCTGGCATCAAGCCTGACTTCAAAATAATCCGCTGTCCGGACAACCCTGTTAAAAAGGCTGCAAACCCCATGCCCAAACCCTTTCGGGGCTCGGCATTGATAACGTAAACCGAACGCGACAGGGGGTAAATTCCTTCCGCCAGATTCGACTGTGATGGCTTATAAAAACCGTCTGACCCTAGCTTCCCTGCCTGATTGCGCACCCCTAACACCTTTATCCCGTCCGCATACCGCTGAAGTGAACTATCCGGTCTCACGACCCAGTTCAATCCCAAGACACCGATCGTTTGCGGGGTCTCATAGACATACTTCAGCACCTCGCTATTCGACTTTAACGCATACACCCCTGCTTTCGGCAGCGAATCTACCCCAGCTAGATCTTTCAGGTAGCGCACCGTACTGGAATTCGGATTATCGAACACCAATCTACTTACGTGACCCTCCGTCTCTTCACCTCTCATTACACGAATGATATCGTCTACCGTCACCGCCGAATCGGCACTGTTTTCGTTCACCACCAACGCCAAGGCATCTTCGGCAAACCGGTATACCCTAGGCCGGAACTGGCGGGCTTCAAAGAACGTCATTTCCTCCGCATTCAACTGCCTAGTGAGTACGGCAACCTCTACTTCGCTATTCACAAGTTTGGTTATGATCTGGTTTTCCTGGGCAGCAGACAACGCTACGTCCGCTTGCTCATATAAGTGTTCGAAAACCGCCACTTGTTCTTCCATAATCGGAAGCACCGTCTCATCCACCAGCACCTGCAGTTTACCGCCCACGATGGTTTGGTTTTCCTTAGGCTGCGGGTTATTACACGACCCTAACACAGCCAAGAGACCAAAAATGTGCGGTAATAATACTAATTTTTTCATAGTTATGAAAAAATAACCTGTTTTTTTGCTCGCCTTCACCTTATCGATTTTGCCACAGCCGTACAAATCGGAAGAACGAATAAACCACCAATAGCAGTCCGAACAAAACCCGATATGTGCTATCCAGCTCGAGTGGAAAGTCCTTCCAAAAGACGACTACCAATCCCAGCGCCAGATAAAAGCCAAACATAAATAGGCCCAAAACAGACAGAAACCGCTTGGTGGGCGATTTCTGTCTGCCATTGCTATTTTTATAATCGTGCGGCACCGATCTTACTGCTGAAGATTAAGTCGGATAGGCAAGGTGTACGCCACGCGTACGGGCCTTCCGTTTTGAACACCTGGGCTCCACTTTTCAGCTTTGGAAAGCAACTTCACCGCAGCATCGCCGGTGCCATATTTCAAATCTCGGACGATTTTGATATCCGTCAAGCTACCATCGCGTTCGACCACGAAAGAGACCTGAACCACACCGTTTACACCAGCTTCGATAGCCGATTGCGGGTAATCGTAATTATTACCGACCCACTTCATAAATTCGGCCATACCCCCCGGAGGTTTCGGATCGATTTCGACCGATTGGAAAATCTGATTGCTATTCGTTTCTGTCACTTCAGCATCGATTTCACCTTCGCCAACGGGTAAGTCTATACGGATTTCGGCGTTGGGGTCTCCCTCAATAGTCTTCGAACCCGGGTCGGCAAGCTTCAGCTCTTCGACTGTAGGTGGCTCTTCATCCTGTACCTCTTCCGCTGGAACCACTACAGGTTCCGGCATACGAACTTGGTCTACGCGCGGAGGTGGCGGCTCCACCGGTGGGGGCGGAGGTGGTTCCTCCTCGTTTACCGGGGGTGGTTCCGAAAGAACCACCTCCGTTTCTATCAGCTTTTCAACTTCCTCGGTCGACTTCATGTCTATGCCCACCCATCTTGCTATTGCAGGGGCTAACAGCAACGCTACGAAAGCGAAGGAAGCTACCAACAACCCGATATTGGTGGCTTTGGGCGAGAGTTTTCGAAGCTCATAAGCTCCATACTCCTTATTCCGCCCCTCAAATACCACATCGAGCCATTCCTTCTTAAAAATATCTAATTTAGTACCAAACATAATCTATTGTTTTACGTGGTGGTGATCGTTAGTCATTATATAAGCCATCGCGCTCCAACACCTCGATCTCAGGCTCACTAATGGTTCCAATCATATATTGCTTGGCTTCCACAATATTCATCTCATCCAGGATATCCACGAGATTGCGGTGGGTTGATTTATCGCTAGGCCTGATGACCACAATGAGTCCTTTTTCCGAATCGCCAGTTAATCGGGGAACCTCTTCCAATTTATCCAGCAGGATTGGACGGATACCGTCTTTCCCATAGTCGACAATTTCCGGCCCCTCAATAGGCTCACTATAGGTACCCATGTACCATTCGATTTTATTGTCGGAACCCAATAGGAGCGTCATTGTTCGGTTGTCAGCAATCTCCAACCGATCTTCGGGATCCTCTTCGTTTTTATCCGGCATCGCCACGTCCATGGCGTTCGGCTTATTCAAAGAGGTTGTAAGCATAAAGAACGTAATCAGCAGGAACGCCAAATCTACCATCGCGGTAAGATCCACGCGTCCGCCAGCTTTCTTGCTCCTTACCTTACCACCCTTCTTGCCGCCGCCACTATCTTGATTTAATTCTGCCATTGCATTAAAATCTTAAACTGTTATTAACAAATCTCCCCCGCTAGAAATCCTCTGTACGCAACGCGGTAATCAAGCTAAACTTATTCACCTTTTGACTTTGCAGGATATCGATTACCTGTTTTATTGCGGGGTATTTCTCATCGGCATCTCCTTTTATGGAAAGCCGCATCTCCTGGTCTTTAAGCTCTTTGGTCGCTATACGCGCAGAGTATATCCAATGAAACAGCTGGTTGGAAAGTTCCTCAGTTGTATCGGCCGGTATGCCGGGCTGCAATCCCGGACGTGCCCGGTCATTCGCATCCATATTGATAATTTCCTTGAGGTTACCAATCGGCACACCAAAAGATTCCATAATGGAGAAACGTTCTTTCTCTTCAGCAGTAAAGGGAACGGAGTACTTTTCCTGCATCAGTTCCAACATACGTATTTTAACATCGCGTCCCTTGACACCGAAAAAAATCTTACCTCCGTCGCCGACGGAAATTATCCCTAAATTTTCGTCGGGTACTTTCACTTGGGTCACAGACGCGGGCGTATCCACTTCCAATGGGTCAGGCTGTCGCGCCGTCGCCGTCAATATAAAAAATGTGAGCAGCAGGAAGGACACGTCGCACATGGCTGTCATGTCTATTGTCGTACTGGTTCTTTTAACTTTTGCCCTTGGCATAACGTTATCCTTTAATTACTAGTTATTGATAAGATGCATATCCATCCAGCTTTCCATAAAACTGGATGAAAAATATGCTATTTGTGGCTTGCGGCGTATGTTTGAACAATGGAGAAGCCAGCCTCATCAATCGAATAAGTAAGCGTGTCGATTTTGGACGTAAAGATATTGTAGAATACGATAGCGATTGCCGACGTAGCGATACCCGTTGCCGTATTTACCAGGGCTTCGGAGATACCGTTTGCCAATTGTGCCGAATCTGGTGAACCACCCGTTGCCAAAGCCGCAAACGCCCGGATCATCCCGGTTACTGTACCCAACAGACCTGTCAATGTACCGATCGATACCAACGTAGCAATGATGGTAAGGTTTTTCTCAAGCATCGGCATTTCCAGCGCCGTAGCTTCTTCGATTTCCTTTTGAATAGCTACCGTAGCTTGTTCGGTATCCAAACTGGGATTGGCCGAAACGTCTTTATATTTCAAGAGACCGGCTTTGATAACATTAGCTACAGAACCCTGTTGCTTGTCGCATTCTGCGATGGCCGAATCGATATTTCCGCCACCGATCAACGATTGCACACGACGTACAAAATTACCTACGTTGCCTTTGCCGGATGCCCTGCCTATTACAATAAAGCGCTCGATAGCAAACACCCACACCATTAGAAATAGGCCCAATAACACCGGTACTACCGCACCTGCGTGATAGACCATTCCAAAATAGTTACCGGGTTTGGGCTGATTTTCTGGATTTTCGTCGATAAAGTTACTGGGGTCGCCCATGATATATTTCCAAACCAATGCCCCGATAATGAAACAGATAATAATCGTGAGGCTTGCAAAGACATTCGAGCTCGAATTGCTTTTTTCCTGTGCTGTACTTGTTTTTGGTGCGTTTGCCATTTTTCTGATTTTTAGACTTAAATGTTGTTAACTATGATTTTTATATAATTTGTGCAATTTATTCCATGGTTGACCGCCACAACGGCCAAAGCAAATATAGTGTTTTAAACCAATTATAAAATCTTCGTCGATAATTGTTTAGTCACCCTCTCAACATGCTAGGGGTGCGCAGCAGCAGCATCAGCACACCCTAAACAAAACCTGCTTCTGTAATCCAAAAGCAATTTTTTTACAATGAAAACTATTTTTTTTTGTAATTGCAAATTAAACATTCAAATAAATTGCTTTTAGCTGTGTCCAAACGGCATTTATACATTTATTTTAGCACATCCGTCGGCTTTACCTTTCACCAATAAGCTATGAACCAACCAATTAAAACCGACTCGGATTAATTTGCCCTTTTAGTCGCCTATGATATAATTGTTCCCAGCAGTTTATTAGGCCTAGCCGCCCACCGGTTTCACCCGGTATCCTTCATCCAATAAAAGTTGCACGATTCGGTGTTTGAAATCGCCCTGTACAATAATTTCGCTGTCTTTCGCACTACCTCCAACACCGCATTTCTGTTTGAGCTTTTTACCAAGCGCTTCAAGATCGGCCGCAGCACCCACAAACCCCTTCACTAGCGTAACGGTCTTTCCGCCCCGCATTTTTCGGTCCAGCATGACTCGCAAATCCTGCTGCCGGTTGGGTAGTGTTGTTACCTCATCCGTTTCTATCTCTTGAAAGGCAAAATCCTCCGCTGTTGAATAAACAATCCCGTTATATTGTTGCTTTCTTTTCATCTATTCACTTTTTTCAATTGCCAATGAGCGCTCGATATAAATAATCATTGCTCCTTGAGTCGATGTTATTTACATCTCGGTTTCATATCTCGCTAAACTCCATGTCTTAGTAAACGTTGTTTTTTTCAATAAATTGCATTGACTGGCCGTTTCAGCAAAGTATCCGTAAGGTCGCAGGCCTTACTTCAATATCCAACACCGTTCCCAATTCCTTGGGTTCTCCGTCTACATGTACAGCATCGGCCGCCTCCCGTTCGATACGAATGTGTTTGCCGGGAATGATTTCAACATATTCAGATTGATCAGCCGTTTTATTAAACAGGTGATAAACCATCATCGGAATCGTATATAGCGGGAATTTATGGATGATACATACATCCAGCAGGCCGTCGGTTACGGAAGCCTGCGGCGCAACATACGCATTATTACCATATTGGGGTGAGTTGGCCACGCTGATCATGAAGGCTTCCCGTTCCAAAACCCGACCATCGATATCCAATACATACCGTTTTGGCTTGTAGGTGCTGATTTCACTGATTACGGCTTTCATATAACCGATAGCCCCCCGAATATTGTCGTTGGCAAATCGATCGCTCACGGAGGCATCAAACCCAATGCCCGCCATATTAAAGAACGGAAGGCAATTTATAGCGCCACTATCGATGGTCATGAGCTCGGCCCTGTTCAGCCGCCTTATGGCTGCCCGCTCGTTCAGCGGAATGCCCAGATAGAGTGCCAACCCATTGCCCGAACCTTCGGGGATGATACCAAGGGCTGTCTCGGTACCGTTAAGTGCAGCCGCAATTTCATTGATTGTTCCGTCGCCGCCTACGGCAACGACCACATCCACGCCATTCGCCACCGCTTGGGCGGCCAGGTCTTTGGCGTGCCCAGCATATCCGGTAAAAGCAAAGGTAGCATCGAATACCTCCGTATCGAGGTCGGCCATTACCCGCTTCGCCACGCTTTTCTTCTTTCTCCCCCCGGAGATGGGGTTGACAACAAATAAAATCCGTTGCTTTCTGGTCATTCCTTCCTTATCTTCTCACAAATGTACCAGCATTATCGGTACGTTGCATAGATGGGGGTACAATTTATATAAACTTACCGCACGCTATCCGTCCATTTCCATTTTGAAAAACACAAAAGTATCGTAGATTTGCAGCTCAAATATAATCGTACATGCCTTATTTATTCACCTCAGAATCCGTTTCCGAAGGACACCCCGACAAAATTGCCGACCAGATTTCCGATGCACTCATCGACAATTTCCTCGCGTGGGATGCCGACTCGCGTGTGGCTATCGAAACCTTGGTCACCACTGGGCAGGTTGTCCTAGCAGGGGAGGTCAAGTCGAAAATATACCTCGATGTGCCCAAAATCGCCCGTTCGGTGATTGAACGCATTGGGTATACAAAATCCGAATACATGTTCGAGGCCAATTCGTGCGGCATCCTTTCTGCCATTCACGAGCAGTCGCCTGATATTAACCAAGGCGTGGATCGCAAGGAGAAGCAAGAGCAAGGAGCGGGGGACCAAGGGATTATGTTTGGTTACGCCAGTAACGAAACCGACAACCTCATGCCGTTGGCACTCGATCTGGCCCATCGCCTGCTTTATGAATTAGCGGCCTTACGCCGTGAAAATAAGGAGGTCACCTACCTGCGCCCAGATTCGAAAGCGCAAGTAACCTTAGAATATGACGACAACCATAAGCCGATCCGTATCGACGCCATCGTTATATCCACGCAGCATGACGACTTCGATAACGAGGCTGCCATGCTCGAAAAAATCAAAGCAGACATCGTCCATATCCTCGTACCGCGTGTGAAGGCGCAATTGAAGCCAGAACTTCAACAGCTATTCACTGACCATATTACCTACCACATCAACCCGACGGGCAAATTCGTCATCGGCGGTCCCCACGGCGATACCGGGCTGACCGGAAGGAAAATCATTGTGGACACATATGGCGGCAAAGGCGGCCATGGCGGGGGTGCATTTTCGGGCAAGGATCCGTCCAAGGTGGACCGATCGGCAGCTTATGCCACCCGGCATATTGCCAAGAACCTCGTTGCAGCTGGAGTGGCAGACGAATTACTGGTGCAGATTTCCTACGCCATTGGCGTAAAAGACCCAATAGGCATTTATGTCAACACGTACGGTACGGCCAAGGTCGGCTTGTCTGATAGCGAGATTGCCAAAAAAATCCATGAGCTATTCGATATGACGCCATATGGCATCGAAACGCGACTCAAACTGCGCAATCCCATCTATTCGGAAACCGCGGCCTATGGCCACATGGGGCGCGAACCGCGCACGGTGACCAAGACGTTCGAGAACAGTAACGGTGAAAGCACCACGGCGGTGGTTGAGCTATTTACTTGGGAAAAACTCGATTACGTCGACAAAATCAAAACAGCATTTGGTCTATAATGCGGCTGCTGCTGTTTCCGCTTGGCGGTCTACCTTCTTGACCAATCCCTGCAACACATTGCCCGGACCGACCTCGGTAAACGAGCTCGCGCCATCTTCGATCATATGCAAGATGGTTTGTGTCCATCTTACCGGCCCCGTGAGTTGTTCGATGAGGTTATGCTTTATGGTATCCGGGTCGGTATATGCTTTAGCGTCCACATTCTGGTAAATCGGGCACACCGGTTGGTTTAGCTGCACCGATTCGATTGCCGCCTGCAACTCCACTTTAGCGGCTTCCATCAATGGTGAGTGGAATGCACCGCCTACATTGAGCTTCAGCGCACGCCTCGCCCCTGCTTCGAGCAATAGCTCACAAGCCTTATCAACGCCTGCTACCGATCCTGAAATGACCAGCTGCCCCGGGCAATTATAATTGGCCGGAACGACCACCTCGCTTACCCGCTGGCAAACATCTTCGACCGTAAAATCGTCGAGCCCTAAGATGGCTGCCATAGCAGATGGTTGTATTTCGGTCGCCTTCTGCATAGCGTTGGCCCGCGCGGCCACCAAACGCAAACCATCTTCATAACCCAGTGCACCGGCAGACACCAGCGCCGAGAATTCGCCCAGCGAATGCCCCGCCAACATATCGGGCTTAAACTGGTGCCCTAGTGCCTTGGCCAAAATGACCGAATGCAAGAAAATAGCCGGTTGCGTAACGTTGGTCTGTTTCAGCTCTTCATCGGTGCCTCCAAACATCACATCCGTAATGCGGAAACCAAGAATTTCATTGGCCTGCTCAAACAAGAATTTCGTTTCCTCACTATGGTCGTACAGGTCCTTACCCATCCCAACGAATTGCGCCCCTTGGCCGGGGAAAAGATATGCTTTCTTCATGTCGTTCTGTTGTCTATCCCGTATGGCCAATACCACCGGTTAGCGGCAAAGATAGGGGAATCCAAGGAAATAGGCATAACCCTTGCGGCTATAATCCTAAATCTTTGAGGACCTCGTCCCAACTACTGATCCCGATAATGGCCTTATAGGGCTCAAAAATCTCATCTTCTTTGTCGGTACCGGCGGCTTGGTACGCATACCAAACGGGCTTCCTGCCTCCCGGATCGTGCTCGTCATCCGGAAAGCGGCGCAAACCGATGCGTAAACCAAATTCGCCACGGTTATCGATCCAGTTGTGCCACTGGATCGCATCGATACCATCCAAATGTTTGAATTTTTTCCAGGCATAAGCAAACCCTGCGGCCTGCTCCAGCAGATCCTGCTCGCTATAAGACCGTGAGTTGGTCCCGTTTTCGGAAAGCCAGAGTGTCCTTTTAACCGACCGCTGGTATTTATGGTCTGTCTTTTTTATCCAAGCATCCAGCACTTCCAGGTTCTTAAATGTCACCAACGGGGAGCCCATACTGAATGTAGCCCTTGTATCATTCCACGTTTTGGGTTCATTGAGGTCTTGCGGATACGGATGGCAAGCGAGCCCCCACTGAAAGTCGCCCTCAGCACGCGAATAATCCGACAGGCCACCCAACAAATCTAGCGTAGCATAATCGCCGCCGCCAGCGGGCTCTGTCCAAGAATGTGTAAACGACCCCAGTACCTCGGCATGGGCATCATAGGTTCTGGCAATGGTATAACACATGCGCATGGATTTATAATATGCATCCAAGAAAACGTGCATTGGCCGATCGAGCCCCATATTTGTCCAAACGGTACCCACATCCACCTCATTATGCATGATCCATTTGTGAATCCGGCCATACTGATTATCCGGCCGGCTGTACCGGTCCGCTAGGAAATCAAGCATGGCGGCATATAGGTTCACGCTCTCGGGCTGATCCATCCGGGGCATGGTGAAGAAAGCATCCCCACCCGAAAACTGCGGATGCTGTAGCAGCTCACCCACCTTGGGATCTGCAGATTGAGCGGCGGGCTGGACCAAAATTATGGCCGCCACCACGATATCTTTGCTTGCAGCGGTCTGCAAGGTCCTATCCAAGTCTGCAACCTGGGCATTACTCACGTAGTATTTCTTACCACCATATTCATGCATGGACGTATTGGGCCGCGCATCCAGGTACATGAGGCTTGTCACAGGGATGTTGACCGTGACGCTCGAGATGGACAGGTCATCCAGGTCTCCGGCAAAACCCCGGTTATAGGCATAGCCGCCCAAACCCTTCCGGCCCTTCATGGCCTGTTGTGGCATGGACCGTGTCGGTTGGATCTTATCGGGGAAACGAGCATGCGATCGGACACCTTGCCCACCCTGATCTTTATCTACAACAACCCACTTGGATAATGCACGGTCATAACGGAAACCATCCCTTTCTACATAACGGGCCACTTCCACGGAAAAGGCGCTGCCCGATACGTCTACGCCCTGCGTAAAATCCGACATTTCGGTCAGCTCGTCGTACGGTGTTACCTCTGCCAAGAACAGTGGGCGGGTAGCCGACAATGTACCCTCAATGCGGATCTTGTCGGCGGTAACATCCACCAACGTTACCTGGTCCGGGTAATCCTTTTGCAGGTACGCCTTGATGCGCTTGTTCCACGCCTGGTCATTTTGGCGGAATTCAGCCAGCTCACGCGCCCGTTGCTCTTCCTCGGCATTCCGGACACGGAACTGGATATCCTTGATAGCAAATTCCACGCCGGCACTATTCCCCAGGTCGATGCGCAGGAAATGACCGACGCTTCCCCAATTGAACTGTTCGATTTCATCACCCAGGTCGATCGAGTACGTTTCCCAACCCGTCGAGGCGTCTACCTCGCCCGTTTTGAGCGAGCGTGCTTCCGAAACCGGGGGTCCTAGGAAGACCTGAATGTGGTTCAGTTTTGCCGACGATTGGTACTCAAACGTGAGCACAATCTTATCGGCTCCCCTCGTGTACTTCAACGGGTCCAGTTGGAGGTAGGGATCGCTCCCCGTTGTTACAATCTGGTACTGGTTGGAACCATCCTTTTGGATGTCGAGATCATTCGCCGAGGTCAAATCAAACTTCAGGTATTCGCTCGGGGTGACCACGGGCGGTTGAGGTACCTTTTTCTCTTTACATGAGCTGCCAAACACAAATAGCAGTCCAATTAGGCATAGCGGTAACAATCTTTTCATCATCGGATTAAATGGTAAATTCGTTTAACTTGGTTACTAACGTCGCTACCAAAGTTATCCCTTTACCACAACCGAGGCAACCTGCACTATACTGGTCACACGTTATTTCAGTCCGAGCTGATCCATCCAATATACACATCGGCCAAACCACTCATCAAACGTGGGCGCCGTGAGAAACCCGTGCTCTCCCTTGGCATATATATGCATAGCGGCGGCTATATGGTGTTGTCGTAAGCCTCGATAGAAATAAAGGCTGTTTTCTACCGACACGACCTCGTCGGCTCCCGAATGCACCAGAAAAGCGGGCGGGGTCAGCGAATCTACATGCAGCTCGTTGGAAAAATAAAAGAGCTGTTTATCGCTGGGCTGATCGCCCAGCAGATTTGCACGCGACCCGGTATGCCCTACTTCATCCATAAAGCTAATCACAGGATTGACCAAGAGCATGAAGTCGGGGCGCAGGCTCGTGTTTTCCGGGTTATCGATGTACGCGTCAGCATGATGCGTGCCAGCGGTCGCCGCCAAGTGACCACCGGCCGAAAACCCCATCACGCCAATCTTGGACGGATCGATGTGCCACTCGTGGGCACGTTCGCGGACGGTTTTGATGGCCTGTTGGAGGTCTTGCAGCGGGCCGATACTCCGGTCTACCATGATGCGGTCGTTGGGCAGCCTGTAATGCAAAACAATAGCCGAGACCCCTAGTTTGTTGAACGTCCTAGCCACGTCGCTTCCCTCGCGTTTGGTGAGCAAGGTATGATAGCCGCCGCCCGGACAAATGATAACCGCAGTACCGGTTGCGCGGTCTTCGGGCACCAAATATAATCCGAGACAAGGTTCCGAAACATCGAAGGCTAAACTATCCACCACGGTGTTCGGCTCATGCCGTTCCAGGTTCTCAGCTTCTTTTGCGTTCGGTATTCCGGCTGGATAAAGGGGCAATTGTTGTTGTGCGTTGACAACAAGGGAGAAGATCGAGAGCCCTATCCCTATGGTCAGCGCCTTGCAAATCGTATTAACTTGTATCATATCTTCGAAATAAATCGCTCTTTGGTTAATCAACATTTTAAACCTTGGCCGCTAGACGCTATTCGGGCATGAAGCTCAGCGTCGAAAGGCCACCCTCATCCAGCACTTCATTGGCAATATGTAGCAATTGATCTGCACTTACCACGTCTATTTGTCCAAACAACGCTTTCAGGGTTTGCACGTGCCCATAGTCCTGCAAATTCTTAGCCATGGAGATAATCAGGCTCAACCGGTTCTCTTCAGCCAATGCGATTTGGCCCTTGAACTTCTGCTTTGCCTGATAAAGCTGCATTACCCCGAGTGGCCGTTCCCGCAACTTCTTAAGTTCTTTCATGATGAGTCGCCGGGCCCTGGTAACTTTTTCTTCGTCTGTACCGAAATAAATATAAAACAGGCCGGTGTCTGAATAGGGGGTATAGTTGGATTCGATCGTGTATGCGATGCCGTGTTTCTCGCGCACCACTAGATTGAGGCGAGCGCTCATTCCCATACCGCCCAGCAGGTTATTAAGCAAAAGCAATCCTACTTTGTTATCGTCATGTACACCGTAGGCTTTCGCTCCCATCACGTAATGCACTTGGTTAATTGGCTTTTGATAGCTGTCTTGCCGTGCGGCTACAGCCAGCGGTGAAGAGCGGATTTTTTGGTTGCTATTTTCAGCTAGCGTCCCCAAAATCCGTTCGGCTAGCTGGCGAACTTTCTTTACGGTATAATTGCCGCTGATGCCGATGACAATTTCGTGCGTATTATAGGTTTGCTGGATAAAATGATTGATATTGGCCTTGGAAAGCGCTCGCAAATCGGTTGCTGTCCCTAGGATATTGTGCCCCAGTCCGTGCCCCTCAAACACCAAGTCCTCAAAGTCGTCCATGATCGCATCCTCAGGGCTATCGAGATAAGAAGCCATTTCATCCAAAATCACTCCTTTTTCCTTTTCCATTTCGTCTTCGGGGAAAACCGAGTGGAAAAACAGGTCTTCAAAAAGATCCAATGCGCGCTCAAGATAGGGCGAAAGGAACGAGGCATGGATGCAGGTGTACTCTTTAGTGGTATAGGCGTTTAAATCGCCGCCAACCGCTTCCAGCCGATTGAGAATCTGATTGGTGCTCCGCTTTTCGGTCCGCTTAAAAAGCAGGTGTTCGATAAAATGGGCCAGCCCATACTGGCCCGGCTGTTCATCCCGTGCTCCAGCATTTACCAGCATACAGGCATGCGAAACTGGCGACGCTACCTGATGCAGCACAAGCCGGATACCATTGGGTAGTTGAATAAGCTCGCATTCCATTTCGGCGCAAGATAGGGAAAAATAACATCATTCTCCGCCACGTGGGGGGCCGCCTCGTCTACGCGGACCCGCTGGGCCGCCGGGGCCATCAAACCCCATTTGTCCGCCGGCGAAATTGGAGAAGCGGTAAGACAATGTGAGCAGGAAATAGCGGGCCAAACGGTTGGTACGGCTATCAATGATCATGTCTTCAGTGACACTCCGCGACACATTGGTCTGCTCGTTCAGCAAATCATACGCCTGGAAGCGGATGGCTCCGTTTCGGCCTTTCAAAAACTGCTTCTCGATATAGGTGTTGATGATCATCGGATTGGCATCCACTGCACTGCTATACCCATTGTTGCTGGTCTTTGCCAGGTCAGCACCGAAAATCCAGGTGGGGCTCAAATTAACCGAACCATTGAGGGTGACAGCCCAGGTAGATACGTTCCGGTTATTCCCCGACGAAACGGTATTGCGCGTGGTATTATATGTATAACTTACACCGGGGGTAACCTCAACCGTTTCCTTCGGATTATAGCGGAAGCCCAGGCGCTGGGAGAGCACCCAGTTTTTAGCAATGTTCCGTGCCGTGTTGAACACGGGGGCACCGGCGAGGTCTTCTTCCGTTGTGGTATAAGAAATGTTGTTGTTATAAGACGCCATCCCGCCGAATGATAGGGTGTAGGTACGGTCGGCAAAGGGCTTTGAAAAATTATAGTACCCCCGTGCATTGTAAAAGCCGTCGGTATTTAGGTATTCGGTAGCACGGACCAGCCCGATGGAATCGTCTAATGACGTGGTGCGGTTGGTCACGATCTTGTCTTCAGACAGCGAACCGGTAGCGCCCACGAAAAAAGACGAGCCTTCGCCGATGTTGAAATTACGATAGTTCAACCGTAACTCGTGTGAAAACTCCGCTGCGAGGTCGGGGTTACCGGTTACCGGCGCATTCACATTGGAATAATCTGTAAATGGTTGCAGTTGTGTAAAGCCGGGTTCATTAGCCCTGCCGGAATAATTAATACTGAACCGCTTGGTCCGAGACACCTGATACTCCAACCGAGCCACCGGCATCCAGTTGAAGCCGGTGCGGTTAATATCGATTACCTGCCCGTCAATATCGGCCCCTCCACGCAACAAATTGGGCTGTGCCGCCACCCCCAATGAGTAGTTCCACTTATCATTCCGGTACCTGTAGGTGAGCGATCCGCGGTGCGTATAGAACGTGTAGTCGTAATTCCGGTTATTATTGTACTCGGGGTTCTCGATGATCATGCCGTCCAAACCATAGGCGTTAGCGCGGCGGTTGTTGTCATATGCCGCAAAGTTGAAGTCATAGCTCAATTCGAACGTGCTGTATTGTCCCAGAGGCTCAATGTAAGACATGGTGGCCCCGCCGTTGAGGTTTTTATGCTGCAGGTCTACCAAATGCTGCTGGTATACACTATCCAGATCCTCAATGGCAGTTTCGTATACGAGCGTATTGATGGTTCGTTCCTGGTCTTGCTCCGTACTGGCGGTATTGAGGGAGAAATTAAAAAAAATGTTTCGCCCGTTGTCGCTCAACCGCCTATTGTATAAACCGCTCGCTCCATAATTCGGGGCGTACGATCGATTGAGTTGACGGTTGGTCAATTCATTGATCAGCTGCTGGCCCAATTGATTGCTACTCAACGAAAGGTTGTCTGCACGATTCTGACGGAAACTGAAATTTGGCGAAAATTTGATGTAATTTTTGTCGTCGGGTTTATACTCCACATTCCAGCTGAACCGGTGATCATTGCCTATGCTACCATTGTCTATGTTGCTGGTCTCATAGGTAATCGCCTCCTGCATCGTGATTTCACGAAACTCATCGGTCAACGTATTGTTATCGGTATGGCCGAAGCTATACTCGCCATACATCGTCAGCTTACCATTGAAATCCTGCCGGTAGTTTACGCCGATGGATTGGGTATTGGTGAGGCCATTCGACCCACCCCAGCCACCACCGCCAAAACCACGACCGAAGCTACCACCTCCCCGTCCGCGACGCGCGCCGCCACTGCGGGTATTGAAATCAAAAAGGCTGGCATTGACATTATTCAGGTTGCCGAGCATCGAAAGTTGCATGCCCTCTTTGAACTTGCCGTACGACCCGGTTACCTGATACCGTTCCTCACTGCCGCCGCCCACGCGGAAGTTTCCAAAATCGCCGGTGTTGCGACTGGGAGCGATCTCCAGGTTCAGCACCCTTTCGGGATCGCCCGATCGGTTACCCGTGATGTTGGCCATATCGCCATAGTCGTCCACAATCTGGATTTTCTCCACGATCTCTGCCGGCAGATTTTGGATGGCCGCTTTGATGTCGCCGCCGAAAAAGTCCTTACCATTGATCCGCGCCCGTGTTACAGATTCGCCCTGTGCGGTCACATTGCCATCCTTATCCACCTCCACGCCGTCCAATTTCTTGAGGGCATCTTCCACCAGCGCTCCTTCGCGGAGTTTAAGGTTCTTCGTGGCATACTCTAGGGTGTCTTCCTTGACGGTAATCGCAGCAGCCCCCGTAACAGATACCTCGGCGAGCATATGACTGGCTTCACGTAGCGACAATGACACCTTCAATTCCTGCTTCCCACGTTCGAACGTGTGCCGCAGCCGGAGCGTATCAAACCCAAGGCTGGTGACAGTAAGCACAAAACTGTTTCCTTTTATATTATTGAATGAAAAAATTCCACCGGTGGCAGAGCTGGTCTGTACCGAATCAACGTCAGATACCAGTTTTACCGATGCCCCGGCGATGGCTCCGCCGTTCTGGTCGCTGAGTGTACCGGTTACCCGCTTAGTGGTTTGTCCAAAACCATCGAACCCAAGGCCCATAAAAAAAGCGATCAACAAACCTATGCTACGCGTTTGTCTAATCGCTGGTTGATTGAAAATGTTCATTCGATATAATAACTAATTTAAGTGTTTCATTCTTTGGCAAGTGGCGCTTTTACCCATACCCCAGGTTCTTCGCGTGGCTTCGACGGCATTTGCTGACGACCATACCCATATGGGTAACCATAGCCGTAGCCATACGGATAACCGTAGCCGCGGCGCATGGTACGGGCGGATGTCCCGCTACCGGGCACCATTACTCCGTTGATCTTGACATTGAAAGCAAATTCATCACTATCGTTGATGGATATGCCGAGGCGAGCCAACGGCACCACCATTTCAACACAAAGCGCATCGGTAGTGTCCAAAGTGGCTTGAGCGTGGATTCCATACGTGTTTTCCAACGAAATCTGTCCATCGAGCACATCGTCAAACCGTATCACGTGGATGGCCCGTATCGCTGCTAGCGCGCCTTTACGCATATCGTCCGGACGGTCATCGTTATCGGCCGACATGATGGAGCGGAAAGCCAACCGATCGGCCACCGGGAAGTAAACCGTAGGGCCGTTGCGCTTTTTTCCCCGGGTGTTAACCATAAAGGCAAGACCCTGTGCAAAAATCTGCATCTGCCGATCTTTGTCTTGAACACGCATGGCTACGTACACGTTTTCCGTGTCGTTCTTAATGTGGTAGTGGAATTGCTGCGTAGCATGTTCATACTGCAATGAATCACCCCAATCGTCGAGCCGCCCATCCACAACAATACCCATGGCCCAATCCAGTGATTGTTGGGTATTGCCTTTATTCCGTTGCGCAAATGTAGGGTTCGCGACAACCAACATCAATATCGTGCAAATTAATATAGCCATCTGTGTTGCCATAATGCGGGGGTTGGACAGTTCCTTCATGATCAAGTTTAATTGTATAAGAATTATTACAAGTGCGGTTTTAAACGCTTTTGCGGGTTCAGTCACAAATGTATATGTTTCAGCCGGAAATAAACGGTTCCCGGAAATGTAAAAACGCCGTCGGCTTGCATATCATATCCAACTTATCTAAGTTTGTCTTATTATAACGAAAGCGAACAAGACAATGCTACTTTCCAGACACCAAGACATACTTGTGGAAGCGGGATGCGATGAAGCGGGCCGGGGATGTCTCGCTGGCCCGGTATTCGCCGCCGCCGTTATTTTCTCAGGAGACTTCCGCCACGATATCCTTAACGATTCCAAGCAGTTAACGGCGACGCAACGTAATGCGTTGCGCGGGATGGTAGAAACCGAGGCATTGGCCTTCGCCGTGGCGAGCGTAAGCCCACAGGAGATCGACCGCATCAATATTCACAATGCATCTTACCTAGCCATGCACCGTGCACTCGATATGCTGGCAATGAAAGCAGAGTTTATTCTGGTAGACGGAAACCGGTTTATCCCCTATCAGCAAATTCCCCATTGTTGCGTGGTGAAAGGGGATGGCAAATACCTTTCGATTGCGGCGGCATCTATATTGGCAAAAACCTACCGCGATGAATACATGGAAAACCTGGCAGCGGACTTTCCCGAATACGGTTGGTGCCAGAACAAGGGGTATCCCACCATCCAGCACCGAAATGCGATTATTAAGCATGGCATCACTGGTCATCATCGGCGGACATTCCGGGTAACGGATCCGCAGCTCAAACTTTTTGACATGCCCACATGATTACCAGAAAACCATTGATTCTACTCCTCGCGCTGGCATGCACTTCATGGGCAAATGCCCAACCGAATGTTGTACCCGTGTTCATATCGGGCAAGGACGGGTATGGGAGCTATCGTATCCCCGCCATCATCAACGCGCCAAATGGCGACCTTCTTGCCTTTTGTGAGGGAAGGGTGCACCACGCGGGCGACTTCGGGGATATCGACATCGTGTTGAAACGAAGCACCGACAATGGGAAGACGTGGAGCAGCATGCTGAAAGTGGTCGACTACGATACCCTCCAAGCGGGCAATCCTGCACCGGTTGTGGACCTGTTGGACCCGGCATACCCAGAAGGGCGGATTTTTCTCTTTTATAATACCGGCAACAACCATGAAGGGGAGGTACGGAAAGGACTCGGCTTGCGCGAAGTGTGGTTTGTCACGTCCACAGATGGAGGCAGGACTTGGTCCGAAGCGGTCAACATTACCGCACAAGTACACCGCCCAAACCAACCGAACGCCAATTGGGCTTATCAATTTACCGAAGACTGGCGGAGTTATGCCAACACGCCGGGGCACGGTATGCAATTTGACCACGGCATATTCAAAGGGCGCATATACATTGCCGCAAACCACTCCTCCGGCGCGCCGCAAAAAGCGTTCAAAGACTACCATGCACACGGCTATTACACGGACGACCACGGGAAGACCTTCCACCTGAGCGAGGCCGTCCCCTTCAAGGGCAGCAACGAATCCATGGCCGCACTCATCCAGGGTGATACCTTATTGATGAACTCGCGCAACCAACAAGGGAATGTGCGTAGCCGCATCATCTCGTTGAGCAGCGATGGCGGTGCCACATGGGATACCACGTATTACGACCGGCAGCTACCCGACCCGGTTAATCAAGGAAGCTTATTGGCTTTCGACGACGAGGACGGCAAGCGGCTGTTGGCCTTCTGCAATGCGGCAGACACCGCACACCGCGACAACCTCACGCTACGAATGAGCAGGGACGGCGGCAAAACCTGGTTCTTCAACCGGCCCATTGCCAAAGCGCCAGCAAGTTATGAAGGTGCATATGCGGCGTACTCCGACTTGGTGAAAATCGACAACAAGCGCATAGGCGTACTCTTTGAAAAGGACGGTTACAGGCAGATTGTTTTCACCTCCGTACCGTGGCATGAATAATAATAACGGCCCCAGTAGCTCAGGCCGATACTTGCTTCCGTCGAAACTCGAACCATCCGGCAGCTGCAAGCCCCAATACCAGCACAATCGACCCGATCAAGGAAATGGTCTCGCCCAAGTGATATGACTTCGGTTCAAACTTAAATTCCACCTGATGGTTCCCCCCCGGCAATTGCAGGGCCCGCAACACGTAATTGGCCCGCAGAATCGGAAGTTCTTTGCCATCCACAAAAGCTTTCCAGCCTTTATCGTACCAGATTTCGGAAAAGATGGCAAGGGCATCCCGCGGGGCGGAGTATTCGTAGATCAGATGATCCGGCCGGTACGACGTGAGTTCAATCGATGCGTTCTCGGGTAGGCTCAGCCGGCTTTCATCCAACAACGGTTTAAACTCTTCGTGGATAAACGCTTCTTTTGAAGGGTCGAATACATTGATGGCCTCCATTTCCTCCTCATTGTTTGCTACAAAGGTCACCTGATCCACAAACCATGCGTTCCCTGCAGCAGTGCTGCGCCGTTGGATACGTTGGTTGTTTTCATTATCGGCAGTGATCAGATAGCGTGTGTTTAGCATGTCCAGCACGTCTTCATTAATCGCACCCGAAAATTGGTGTTCAATCAATTCCTGATAGCGCATCAGCTTGGCCGCGTGGTAACCACCGATAGATTTATGGAAATACGACGTCCGTGCATCAGCAAACGGATTCGTGGTGACGTCAAAGACACGATAATTCGGGTCCTTATCCATCAAAATGAGCTTATCTACCTCGCGCTCCGGATTGAACTGCCGCGTCAGTTGCAGCTTGTCGGCAAATCGGTCGTCGTTCAGGTAGCGCCTGTCCACGCCCCAGAGATCGATCAACGTAACGATACCCAGCAAAATCACAGCTGTTTGTGCCTTCAGTTTATTTTTTACCAGCAGCCACACCAACACAAACGTTGCAGCCACAAACAGGAGCGAGCGGAACGCATCGGCCCGGGCCAGCGATACGCGGTCTTTCACCAACGCCGCCATCAGCTCCTTGGCAAACGTATTATCTTGCAGCTGCTGGCCGTACTGCTGGGTCATGGCTTGGTGGTTTGAACTTTTGAAGCTCAAAAACAAATCGGGCAAGGCGGCAATCAATAATGCTATGCCACCTACGCCGTAAAATACATACAATACCTTCTTATCTAGCTTTTTGATAGCAGGTCCGTTTTTTATGAGCTCATTTATGGCGAGCACAGCCAACACAGGAACAAGAAGGGTAGCAATAATCAGGGTTGACTCGACCGCCCTGAACTTGTTGTACATCGGGAAGTAATAGAAAAACAAATCCGATACCAACGGGAAATGCCGCCCGAACGACAGCAACAGCACCAATGCCGTAGCACCGGCCAGCCACCACTTGATACGGCCGGGCACAATAACTAGTCCTAACACAAACAGAAACATCACCCCGGCTCCGAAATACCACGGACCGGATGTACCAGGCTTTTCGCCCCAATAGGTCGGCAGATTGGCGGCAAACCCAGCCGCCTGGTTAGGGTCAGCTCCTTTGCCGATGACGAGCTTGGCCACGTTCGACTCTCCATCCAAACGAGTAGACATACCGCCACCGTATGCATTGGGTATCAGAAAGGTGAGACTCTCGCCTACGCCCTGACTCCATTGATAAGCATATTCGCGGCTCACGCCGTTGTCGGCCCGCTGTGTATTCTCGGTCTTCAGGTTGGATTCCCCGCGGAGCGTTTCTTTGCTGTATTCATAAGTAGGCCACAATAGCGACGCATTTACCGCTAGTGCCACAACTACTGCTGCCACCTGGTACCCAATAGCCTTACCAAAGGCCAGCATCCGTTTCTCTCGGATGGCCCCATAGGCCTCTATACCTACTAAAATCAATGCCGCCAAAAACAGGTAGTAGGTTACCTGAATATGATTAACGCGGATTTCGAGCGCCATGGCCAGTGCCAACAACACGGCACCCCATAGGTATTTGCCGCGAAAGGCCAATAAAATACCGGCCAATATCGGCGCCATAAAAGCAATTGCATAGGTCTTATTGGCATGGCCCGCCTCAATATAGATGAAGTTGTATGATGAAAAAGCAAAGGCGACGGCACCCACCGCCGCAAGCCAGGGCTTTACCCGGAGCACGCAGAACAATAGATACGCCCCAATTAGGTAGAGCAACACCACATCAATGGGGTGAGGGAATACGCCCTTGAAACCATGCATGATATACGTCGTGAGGTTACTGGGCAGTTCAATCAACACTTGGTAGGAGGGCATCCCGCCGAACATGGAGTTTGTCCACAACGGCATATCGCCATCGCGCGCCTTGATATTCAGTATCTCTTGTTGCCCAGCCTGTGCCTGCAATACGTCGTGCTGGTACAGTACCTTACCCTGCCACGCGGGCGGGAAATAGATAAACGTAATCGCGATAAAAACACCGATTATCGCCAAGTGGATTGAGTTATTGTTGAACCAGGTTTTCATTCAATGGTTTCAATTAGGGTATCTTATTTTCCGAACAAACGCCAAACTTAGATAAAATGCGTGGTATTCTCGAACTCCGTTTAATAAAAATATCATTGCCCCCTACTCGCCTTTCTGGATAAGCCGGTTGATGTCTTTCAGCTCGCCAAACAGTACCAAGATATCATCTTCGGCCAGTATCGTATCCGACTGGGCGATGCCGGTCGCTTCCGTGCTCAACTTCATCTTGCCATCTTCCAGTGTTTCGGTCGATTTGATGGTAGTGAGCACGATAACCTTGAATTTATTGGTCAGATTTGCCTCCATCAGGGTCATTCCCACATACTTTGCGGGCACTTTCGTTTCTACAATGCTGTACCGCTCGGATATCTTGAACGAATCCACGATATCGGTATTGTCCAACCGCATGGCCAACCGGGCAGCCGCTTCTTCCTCAGGCATGATATATTCGTCGATATCCATGGCTTCGAGCACCGTTTTCTGTAGGTCAGAGACCACACGGCCGATAATACGCTTCACCTCAAATTGCTTGAGCAGCGCCGTGGTAAGCAACGACGCACCTTCATCTTCGCCTATAGCCACAATGGCCGCATCGGCATCTTTGAGGGGCAGTGCGCTCATGGCGTCCGCATCTGTGGTATCCATACGTATCGTATGGGTGATTTTCTCCTTCAGCGATTCCACTTTGGTCATGCGGTTGTCGGCGCCGATTACTTCGTGGCCCAATTCGGTGAGGCGGATGGCGAGGGCTTTGCCGAAATTGCCCAATCCTAAAACGATAAACTTCATAACACCTTACTTAAAACAGTATCTTTTCCTGTGGATATTCATAACTTCTGTTCTGGGTATTCTTAACGAGTGCCACCAGCAAGGTGAGCAGCCCTACCCGACCTACAAACATGCTACAGATAATAATCACCTTACCCGCGGCGCTCAGCTGCGGTGTAATGCCTAAGCTAAGTCCGCAGGTGGCATACGCCGAAAAGCTCTCGAATGCAATAGACATAAAGCCGAGGTGGCTATCGGTAATCGCAAGCCCAACCATGGTGGTACCGACCGCCAGAAAAGATAGTACGATGACGGCAAATGCCTTGCTGATGGAATCATTGGATATTTCGCGGCCAAAAATTTCCAGTTTATCCTTCCCTTTGGCCAAGCTAACGATGTTGAGCAGCGCCACGGCAAACGTCGTGGTTTTGATACCACCGCCGGTCGACCCCGGCGAGGCGCCCACCCACATCAGGAAAACGGCCGTGGCCAGCATCGGCATCGAAAAGCTGCTGGCATCAGCAACGCTGAATCCGGCGGTGCGGGCGCTATTGCCCGTAAAAAAGGCGGCGATCCATTTACCCCAAAAGGAATCGTGCGCCGCCAGCGTATGGTTGTATTCCAGCACAAAAGTGGCCACCGTGGAGAATGCCACCAACATCAACGTGACCCACATAATCAATCGGGTGTTGAAGCTGATGACCCACGCACGGTACGTATACGGTTTGCCATGGAACAGCCGTAGGAAAACGTTGACCGCCCACCGCTTGATGAACGTGTAGGTGTTGAAAACAATGCCAAAACCCAATCCGCCCAGAATAAACAACAGTGAAAGCACGACCTGCATCTCGTAATTGAATCGGAAAGCGGCTTGGTTGAGCCCGCCGGCGACGGTGGTGAACCCGGCATTGCAAAATGCCGAAACCGCATGGAAGACCGCAAAAAACACCCGGTCGCTATAGCTCTCAAAAGCTGCAGCCTCTGTGCTGAAAAAGATAAAAACCGCACCCAGCACCTCGAAAAAAAGCGTAACGAAAATAATCTTCAACAAGGTATTGATGACTGAAGCGACTTTATTCTGCCCCAGGAACTCACTATACATCAATTGGTTCTTATAAGAAAACCCACCGCTGAAGAAATAGCCGAAGAATCCGGTAAACGTCATGATACCAAGCCCCCCCAGTTGAATAAGGATAAGGATAACCGTATGGCCAAATTCGGAGAATTGGGTGGCGATATCTACCGTTGCAAGCCCCGTGATGCAGACCGCACTGGTAGCCATAAATAACGCATCCACGAAGGGTAGCGGCACGCCCGCTGTCGTTCTAGGTAGCATCAACAACAAGGTCCCCACCAGGATCAGCACTAAAAAGCTGATAACAAACAGGATCGTCGGGTTAAAATAGAAGTTATCGAAAAAGAGGCTGCTTTTGGACAGTTCTGTAAGAAATACGGCAAAGATGCCGAGGTAGAGCCATTCATCGTTCCGGAGGAAAGCCAAGTGCGGCTCCAGGGTCACCCGCGCCAAAATGACCGTCAAGAAATATAAGGTCAGCACCAAGCCGGCATAATGGGCAACGCCCACTTTCCGAGCCGCCAAAATGGAAGAGCCGATGCGAAAGGCCCCGAGGAAAAATAACCCGTAGAACAGCCATTTGATAATAACGGCAAACTGCAGCGCCGTGGCTTTATCCGTGTTGTACCCCAAGTGGAATAGCACAATCAGTGCGCATACCAAACTGACATAAAGCATCACGCGGTCTACCGTATTTTCACGGTATTTGAATATATACTTGATGTCGCTCAGCATGATGGCGTTATTATCGGTCGATGAGCGCGATATGGTAAAGCTTGCTCCAAAGCTTACCCGTTACGAACAGCCGGTCGCCACCGCGGTCGTAAGCGATCCCGTTAAGTTCGTTGTTGTAGTCCGCTTTGTCGGGATAAATACCAATCAGGTTAATCTCCCCCTCCACGGCCCCGGTCTTGGGGTCGATGATCACGATGATATCTTTGGTATATATATTGGCATAGATCTTACCGTCGATGTATTCCAGCTCATTGAGGCTATCCAGCGGTCCTTTATGATCATACACTTCGATGGACCCTTCCTCGGCGTACGTATCCTTGTTGAGAAAGTAAAGCCGACTGGTGCCATCCGATTTGATAAGTTGCTTACCGTCGTAACACAATCCCCACCCTTCCTTGCTATGCCCGTAGATAAATTCGCCGATCTTAGCAAACGTGTTTTTGTTGTAAACAAACCCCACGTTGCTTCGCCACGTCAGCTGGATGATTTTATCGCCAACCAATGTTAACCCTTCACCGAAATACTTCGCATCCAGTTCAATTTTCTGAAGCACCTCCCCGTTCTGGTAATTCACCTTGCGGAGCGATGATTTACCATTCTGCCCTGAACTTTCAAAACCCGTGCTTTCGTATAACGCACCGTTTTCGTCAAATTCAAGCCCCTGCGTATAGGCCTCGGCATCGTGCGGGTATTCGGCAATGACGCTAAAGCTGTACCGCTTCGGGGCCGGGGGCACCACTACGATGTTACTATACGCCACCCGCTCTTCTCCGTTGTGGTAAAGTTTGGCGCTGAGCGTCCGACTGCCGAAAGCAGTGTTTTCGGTATTGAGACTAACCACCGTGCTGTCAGTTTTCCGCGCCAGCACTTCGCCATCCATACTGTATACCACCGAGTCGAACGAAGACACCTCGTCGGGGAATATCAGCTTCATCGGTACGGACTCACCCAGTGGTACCAGTGTGCCTGCCTCCGGTGTGTCAAATCGGAACTTGGAGGCCCTTTTCTGCGTATTGCATGAGGCTATAAAAACGAACAACACCACGGGGAAATAGATTAATCTGTTCATGCGGACAAACTTAGTTATTTTTCTTCGCGAACGATTGTTGCGCTTATTTATCAATCTGGCCAAAACGCATCGCGGATCAGCCGCATATTGTAGGTTTTATTTTTCTCCGAATACAAGATGGATACTACATCGAACCGGATCTCCCCGCCATATTTCGCGGCTGCGATATACTGGTTCGCGGCACGTGTAAGCTTGGCTTGCTTTGCATAGTCGACAAACTCGTAGGGCATCCCATAAGCATGGCTGGCCCGGGTTTTCACTTCAACGAAAACCAGTATACCCCCCTCATCAGCGATGATATCTACTTCCAGATTTTTGTAACGCCAGTTCTGGTGCCGGATTCGGTAACCCTGCTGCTGCAACAGCCGTACCGCTGCGTCTTCTCCCTGCTTACCTCTTTGAAGCGTATTCATTTACTTAACAACGATGGTTCCTAATTTCTCTGCTATCATCTTCGATACCTCCTTCAATTTATGGTAGTTGGCGAGCATGATTTCCATATTGGCAGCATCGGTTTCGTCTTTTATTTCCTCCCGTAGCTGCAAAATCTGCTGCTCCACTTTTCGCTTTTTGATGCGGTATATCGCATTGTAAATAAGATCTTCCAGCCGCTCCGATTCGTGCGAGACGTAAATTTTTCGCTTCTCATCATTCCAGTTGGGACTCAAGCTGTATTTGGTGGCCAGTAGGTCTATCGCCAAATCGGCAATGGCACGATCGCGATGGGCGATAAATGTCCGCTCATCCGGGAGTTCACCCCGATTGGTGAATTCGCGGTAGGTGTCAATGATAGCACGGCATGCCAGATCATCGAACGATACATCGCTCAACCCACTCAGCAAGAGCGGGGCAATCGGCACGTCATCTTCCTCCCATGCGGCGGGCTGATTGCCGTAGTGAAGCAATATCCGGATGATTTCGCGCTCGTGCAACACATCAGACGAAACAGTTTCGACAGGTATCGGCGCCTCGTGACCGTTGGCCGTAGCCCCTACCGTTGGCTGCGCGGGTAACGGCTCCGTTTTGCGGTCGGCCTTCTTCGTGCGGCCAATCCGCAGTTTATTGAGCTCGGCGATGAGCAGGCGTTCCTCGATGTCGAGGAGCACACTGCATTCACGGACAAAGACCGAGGCCTTGATCGCATCCGGGATCAGGGCGATGCTCTCCACCACATCGTGGATCACGCCCGCCCGTTTTATCGGGTCATTGCCCGCATCGCGCAACAGCACATGGGTCTTATAGAAAATGAAATCCTGCTGATGCTCCGCAATGTATTGCTTGAACGCCAACGATCCGAACTTTTGGACATACGAGTCGGGGTCATTGCCATCCGGAAAAAGCAACACCTTTACGTTGAGCCCTTCCTCCAGCAGCATATCCGTTCCCCGAAGCGACGCCTTGATACCCGCTTCATCACCGTCATAGAGGATGGTTACGTTTTTGGTGTAGCGCGAAATCAGCCTCACCTGCCCGGTGGTAAGCGAGGTGCCCGATGAGGATACCACATTTTCCACTCCCGCCTGGTGCATAGACAAGACATCGGCATATCCCTCCACGAGGTAGCAATTATCGGCATCGAGAATGGGCTTCTTGGCCAAGTAAAGACCATACAGCACATCCGACTTGTGGTAAACCTCACTCTCCGGCGAGTTGACGTACTTAGGTGTTTTCTTGTCCGTCTTCAGCGTACGCCCGCCGAAGCCCAGTATACGCCCCGTGAGGTTGTGTATGGGAAACATGACACGACCCCGGAACCGGTCATACACGCTGCCATCGTCTTTGCGGATGATGAGGCCCGTTGCCTCCAGGAACTCATCCTTATAACCTTCCGCTTTCGCGCTATCATACAAGGCGGTCCAACCCTCGGGCGAATAGCCGAGCTCGAATTTCTGAATGATGTCGTCGCGGTAACCGCGTTCCCGAAAATAGTTGAGCCCAATGGTTCGGCCATCTTCCGTATCCCACAGGGTCTCCTTGAAAAATTTTCCCGCCCAGTTCGTTACGATGAAGAGGCTTTCGCGCTTATCCTGCGCGGCAACCTGCTCTGGGGTACGCTCGGTTTCCTCAACCTCGATATGATATTTCTGCGCCAGGTACTTCAAGGCCTCTGGATAGGAGTACTTCTCATGCTCCATGACAAAACGGACCGAATCGCCACCCGCGCCGCAGCCGAAACATTTGTATATTCCTTTGCTTACAGAAACGTTGAACGATGGTGTTTTCTCATTATGGAACGGGCATAAACCAATCAATGACGTACCCCGCTTTTTAAGGTCCACGAAGTCGCCCACCACCTCTTCCACCCGGGCGGCATCCAGTATTTTGTCGACAACTTCTTGCTTAATCACACGTCATGATTTGGTAGGGTAAAATTAACGAATAAGGAAGAACTACCAAGGATAACCTGAAAATATTGCGATTTGTAGCAAACGGGCCACACCAAAGGCTCCCGTTGCGTGGTTTATTTTCTATTTTTGCCACGCAAGATAAGAAGTACGATGAAGATTAAAAATATATGCTGTATCGGAGCCGGCTACGTAGGCGGCCCCACCATGTCGGTGATTGCCCAGCAATGCCCGGACATCACCGTGACGATCGTAGACATCAACGCCGAGCGAATCGCCGCATGGAACGATGAAGACCTTTCGAAGCTGCCGGTGTACGAGCCGGGGCTGGATGCGGTGGTAGCCGAAGCCCGTGGGCGCAACCTATTTTTCTCTACCGACGTGGATGCAGCCATCGCCACTGCCGATATGATCTTCATCTCGGTGAACACGCCCACCAAGACCTACGGCAAGGGCAAGGGCATGGCGGCCGACCTGAAATTCATCGAGCTCTGCGCACGGCAGATCGCCTCGGTGGCCAAGGACGATAAGATCGTGGTGGAGAAATCGACCCTGCCCGTGCGTACGGCCGAGACGCTCAAGAGCATCCTGCACAATACGGGCAACGGGGTGGAGTTCCACATCCTGTCCAACCCGGAATTCCTGGCCGAGGGGACGGCCATCGCCGACCTGCACGATCCCGACCGCGTACTCATCGGCGGCGAAGATGAGGAGGCCGTGCAGGCCCTGGTGGATGTCTATGCCACGTGGGTGCCGCGCGAGCGGATACTCACCACCAACCTGTGGTCCTCGGAGCTGTCCAAGCTCACGGCCAACGCATTCCTGGCCCAGCGGGTATCCTCCATCAACGCCATCTCCGAGCTCTGCGAGAAGACGGGCGCCAATGTGGACGAGGTGGCCCGTGCCATCGGCACCGACAGCCGCATCGGCCCGAAGTTCCTGAAGGCCTCGGTGGGCTTCGGAGGCTCCTGCTTCCAGAAAGACATCCTCAACCTGGTTTATATCGCCCGCAGCTACGGGCTGCACGAGGTGGCCCACTACTGGGAGCAGGTCATCGCCATGAACGACCACCAGAAGCGGCGCTTCGCCGACAACATCGTGCAGGCCATGTACAACACGGTATCGGGCAAGAAGATCGCATTCCTGGGGTGGGCCTTCAAGAAGGATACCAACGACACGCGCGAATCGGCGGCCATCTACGTGGCCGACGCCCTGTTGAACGAAGAGGCGCAGATCACGGTGTACGACCCAAAGGTGAGCGCCGAGCAGGTGTATGCCGACCTGGACTACCTCGGCACGCGGAGCCCGGAAGAAAACCGCCGGTTGGTGGAAGTGGTGGAAGATCCGTACGGTGCGGCCGAGCGGGCACATGCCATCGCCATACTCACCGAATGGGATGAGTTCAAGGCGTACGACTGGCACCGCATCAAGGACCACATGATGAAACCGGCTTTCGTGTTCGACGGAAGGAAGCTGCTCGGCGGGAATGACCTCCAAACGATCGGGTTCCAGTATTACGCCATTGGGGAATGACGCATACAATTCGAACTAAAGCGCTGCTTTTTCTTTGGATTATTAATCCGATAAATGCTATGTTTGCAGACGAATAGCGCTGAGTCAATGCAACAGCAGTCGTCGAAACACCCTCTCACCGCGGCCGGTATCCTTATCGCCCTGGGTATTATTTATGGCGATATTGGCACGTCCCCTTTATATGTTTTCAAAGCCATCGTAGGGCAAGACACCATTAATCCGGCACTTATCTATGGAGGGTTGTCGTGTATCTTCTGGACACTCACCCTGCAAACAACCCTAAAATACGTCATCATTACCTTGCGCGCCGACAACAAGGGAGAAGGGGGGATCCTTTCCCTTTTTTCCTTGGTAAGAAAGCAGGGTAAATGGATCGTTTTTCCCGCTATGCTTGGTGGTGCCGCGCTTTTGGCCGACGGCATGATTACGCCGGCCATTACCATTTCATCCGCCGTAGAAGGGCTAGGCATATTTTATCCGCAATTGCAAACCGTTCCGATTGTTTTAATCATTGTGGCCATACTTTTTTCCCTTCAACGGTTCGGTACCGCCGTGGTAGGCCGGCTATTCGGCCCGGTCATGCTGGTTTGGTTTTCGATGTTGGCGATATTGGGTTTTGCTCACTTGCTCGATAGCCCCGCCATTTTTAAAGCAGTTAGCCCCCACTATGCCATCCAAACCATTATTAACCACCCCCACTCGCTTTTGATTATCGGGGCGGTCTTTCTCTGTACCACGGGGGCTGAAGCGCTGTACTCTGACCTGGGCCATTGCGGCCGTAAGAACATCCGGATCTCCTGGATTTTTGTGAAAGCCTGTTTACTTTTCAATTATTTTGGGCAGGGTGCCTGGTTGCTTGGACACGAAGGCGCATTGCTTGCCGGTAACAATCCGTTTTACATGGTGATGCCACCATGGTTCCTTCCCTATGGTATTTCCGTGGCCACCCTGGCAGCAGTGATTGCCAGTCAGGCGATGATTTCCGGGGCCTTCACGCTGGTCTCGGAAGCCGTGCGGCTTAACCTGTGGCCCAAGGTGCGCATTGTGCACCCCAACCTGCTCAAAGGGCAGCTTTATGTTCCTTCAGCAAACTGGCTACTATTCATCGGATGCATTATCGTCATTCTGATCTTTCGCGAGTCGGCCAAAATGGAAGCCGCATATGGGCTAGCGATAAACCTCAGTTTTATGGTCACTACCGTCCTGATGACGGTCTTTCTTTTGCAGAAGCGGGTTCCAAAAGCCTTAGCTATTGGCTTCCTGGCGGTGTACCTCGTCATCGAGTCTACCTTTTTTATCGGCAATGTGTCCAAATTCACACATGGCGGGTGGCTCACGTTACTGATAACGGCTACCATCTTTTCCATGATGCTTTGTTGGTGGTGGGCAAGAAGAATAAAAAACAGACAAACGCGCTTTGTAGACATCGGAAAATATATCCCTATCATTTCCGAAATCGGCAAGGATAAATCCATTCCGCTGTATGCATCCCAATTGGTCTACCTCACCCGTGCCAATTTCGATTTCGAAATCGAAGAAAGCATCATCTATTCCATGGTGAAGAAAAAGCCAAAAAGAGCCGACGTATACTGGTTGGTGCATGTGGACGTTACCGACTCGCCCTACACAGGCGAATACGAAATTACCCAGCTGGTACCCGGTCAGGTAATCCGGGTGGATTTCCGGCTGGGGTTCCGTGACGAGCAGCGGATAAGCATCCTATTCCGGGAAGTTGTAGAAAACCTCGTCGCCAATGGCGAGGTAGCGATCAAAAGCAACTTCGATACGCTCCGCAAGCACGACATAGACGGTGATTTCCGTTTCGTCGTACTGGAACGCGTCTTTTCCAATACCTCAAGGTTTAACTTCGCAGAGCGCATCGTATTAGATGTTTACAATGTGTTGAAGACATTCAGTCTTTCCGAAGAGCGCGGGTTTGGCCTCGATTCCAGTTTTGTCACCGTTGAACGGGTTCCGCTGATGGTCCCCTCACCCCTTCAAAAAAAGAAGCTGACGAGAACAAAGTGATGAAACCGTACGCCTATTCAATTGCATATCACAACATTTTTGTCTAAGTTTGCCTTCCAAAAATTGGTTAAGCAAACAGACGTTGAAATGAGTTCGACACCGATAAAAAAAGAAACATATTTGGAGTGGTATAAGTCCATACTGCTCATGCGCAAATTTGAAGAGAAGGCCGGTCAGTTGTACGGACAGCAGAAAATCCGTGGTTTTTGCCACCTGTATATCGGCCAAGAGGCCGTGGTAGCAGGCGCCATGTCGGTGTTGCGGCCCGAAGATTCCATGATCACGGCTTATCGTTGCCACGCCCACGCCATCGCCAAGGGCGTAACACCCGATGCCGTCATGGCTGAACTTTTTGGGAAAGCTACCGGATGCTCCAAGGGCAAAGGCGGCTCGATGCACCTTTTCAGTAAAGAACATAAATTCATGGGTGGGCACGGTATCGTAGGCGGTCAGATTGCGCTGGGCGCAGGTGTCGCGTTTGCGGAAAAATATAACGGCGTCGACAATGTTAACGTGTGCTACATGGGTGATGGCGCCGTAAGGCAGGGTGCATTCAACGAAACCCTCAACATGGCGATGCTATGGAAACTGCCCGTTATCTTCGTATGCGAGAACAATGGCTACGCCATGGGCACGTCAGTGGGCCGCACCACCAACATGGTCGACATCTACAAGATGGGACTCGGTTTTGACATGCCCAGCGCACCCGTAGATGGCATGGACGTAGTTGCCGTGCATAACGCGATGGACGAAGCCGTGCAACGCGCACGGAGTGGCGACGGACCCACGTTTCTGGAAATGCGGACCTATCGGTACAAAGGACATTCCATGTCTGACCCGGCAAAATACCGCACTAAGGAAGAATTGGAAGAATACAAAGGACGCGATCCGCTGATCGTGACCAAGGCGATCATTGCCGAAAAGAAATATGCGAATGACGAGTGGTTTACCGAAGTAGAAGCCGAGGTAAAAAAGACCGTTGAGGCGTCTGTCAAATTCGCCGAGGAATCGCCTTATCCCGAGGTAGACGAACTGTACAAAGACGTTTACGTGCAAGACGACTACCCATATATCCTGGATTGAAATACTGGAAGATAGCTAATTAACGTTTAAGATAAGGATTAACCGCAATACAACATGGCTGAAGTAGTTAAAATGCCGAAAATGAGCGATACCATGACCGAAGGGGTCATCGCGAAATGGCACAAAAAAGTGGGCGACAAAATCGGTTCTGGCGATCTGATAGCGGAAGTCGAAACCGACAAAGCCACGATGGACTTCGAATCGTACCAAGAGGGAACGCTATTGTATATCGGGCCGAAAGAGGGTGAAGCCGTTCCTGTAGATGCGGTTATTGCGGTACTGGGTGAAGAAGGGGAAGACTATCAAGCGTTGCTTGACGAAGAAGGTAACGGCGGCGGCAGCGAAGCCAACACCGATAAAAATGACGGTGGCGACAGTAAGTCTGAAGAGGAAACGACCGAAAGTACCGACACGGATGTAAACGTCGACGACATTAACGCAGAGGTCATCACCATGCCGTTGCTCAGCGACACGATGACCGAAGGAGTGATTGCCGAATGGCATTTCAAAGTGGGCGATACCATCAAAAGTGATGATGTGATTGCCGATGTGGAAACCGACAAAGCAACCATGGAGGTGACCGCCTATGCCGATGGTACACTTTTATATATCGGCGTGGAAAAAGGGCAGGCCGCTAAGGTGAATGATATCATCGCCATCGTAGGCGAGGAAGGCACGGATGTGACGCCGCTGCTGAAACAAAAAACCGGTAAAAAATCCGAATCGGCAGCAAAACCAGATGAAAAAGGCGATAAACCGGCAGCATCTGAGCAACCGAAAGCCACGGAAGAGGAAAAGTCGTCAGCGAGCGACGATGATGAGCGACTGAAAGCATCACCGTTGGCCCGTAAGATCGCCAAAGATAAAGGGATAAGCCTTTCCGATGTGAAAGGAACGGGCGACGGTGGCCGTATCATCAAGAAGGATGTCGAGTCATATACCCCATCGGCACAACCAACGGCGGCTACAGCGGCAGCAGCACCCGCAAGCGAAGCGTCGACAACAACAACCATCAGCATCCCGCAGTACGTAGGTGAGGAACGCCATACCGAAAAACCGGTTACCCAAATGCGGAAGACAATCAGCAGGAGACTTTCCGAGTCATTCCTCGTGCCGCATTTCTACCTCACCATCAAAATCAATATGGATAATGTCATCCCGGCACGCGCTAAAATCAATGAGGTTGCGCCGGTTAAAGTATCCTTCAACGATTTGGTCATCAAAGCGGCAGCTGTAGCATTAAAGCAACACCCTGCAGTCAACGCCTCATGGCAGGGCGACACCATCCGTTATAATGAACACGTGAACATCGGCGTGGCGGTAGCGGTTGACGAGGGGCTGTTGGTACCTGTGGTACGTTTTGCCGATGGCAAGTCCCTTTCGCATATCTCTGCCGAGGTGAAAGAGTTTGCTCAACGGGCCAAAGCCAAGAAATTGCAGCCCGCAGATTGGGAGGGTTCTACCTTTACGGTATCCAACCTGGGCATGTTTGGCATCGATGAATTCACCGCCATTATCAATGCGCCGGATTCGTGTATCCTCGCCATCGGTGGCATCGACCAGGTACCAATCGTGAAGAACGGGCAAATCGTTCCCGGAAACATCATGAAGGTAACGCTTACCTGCGACCACCGCGTGGTGGATGGCGCAACGGGAGCGGCCTTCCTGCAAACGCTCAAATCACTGCTGGAAGAGCCGGTACGCTTACTGGCGTAAGGAAATCATAGGAATAACATCGAAAAGCCGCTTATTTAACGAGCGGCTTTTTTTGTTATTTAATCCTCTATGATTTCGCTTCGATAGCAGGCTGCAAAGACGGCAACCGGCAGAAGTCATCAATATCATCCGTTAGATTCCATTCCTTTAGTAATCAAGCAGGCAAAGTAAGACTGGAGCCATCCACTAGTTATGCTAACAATGGCTTTTAGTCGAATAAAAAATCGCACCTGCCGTGCAACCTTTTTGCCTATCTTACCATCATAGTAATAAACACACCCGAATTGGAGCGAACGGATACGATAGAAAGCTTGTATGAGGCTTGCAGGGCCGGCACCCGTCAGGCACAAGAGCGATTGTACAATGCGTTGGCATCAAAATTATTGGGGGTGTGCATGCGCTACGCCAACAGCACCTTCGAAGCGGAAGACATGTTGCAGGCCGGCTTCATCAAAGTGTTCCGCAGTTTGGACAGCTACCGCGGCGAGGGGTCTTTTGAAGGGTGGATACGGCGGATAATCGTGAACACGGCGATAGAGACGTACCGCCGGAACATGCGGGGCGGGCAGCAGGTGGAGTTAAACGAGGTGTACGACGACGCGCAGCAGACGTTCGCGATGGACGGTCTGGAATGTGAAGATTTACTGCAGCTGATACAGGCGCTTCCCGATGGCTACCGTATGGTGTTCAACATGTATGCGATAGAAGGGTTCTCGCACAAGGAAATAGCCGAATCGCTGCAAATCAGTGAAAGTGCGTCCAAATCGCAATTGTCGAGAGCGCGGGCGTGGCTCAAACAACGGATAAAACTAGTAGAAGGAGGGATCCATGAATCCAGATAAGAAAAATGATTTTGATAGGAAACTGGCAGGCAAGTTTGACAACTTCCATCCCGAAGTGCCCAATGGCCTGTGGGATAAGATAGCCTCCAAACTCGATGAGCAGGAGCAGGGTGGCATCATCCCGGTAAAGCGACACGGTCGGTTTCCCACGTGGTGGATATCGGTTGCCGCGAGTGTACTGCTGGTATGCGGCATCGTGTATTGGTATAATCGCCCAGTTGCTGTAACCTACCTTCAAAGCCCAATGGCACATGTGGAAGAAACGGAAGTGCTGGTGGTTGAAGAACCGGCTGTGCCTGCCCCAACGGTGGAACCTTTGGACATCGACCGGCTCAAGCGCCTGTTTGCGAAGCGAAACCGCGCACCGAAAAATGAAAACAAGCCGGAAACGTTAGAAACTAAAACACCATCCATCGAACGGCCGGCAGAAACGAGCGGCGGTACCATAACGATTACCGAAGAGACCCCTACGTCTACACACGCATTAGCGAAAAACGGTGAGCCGGCTGCTATTCCGTCCGCCGAACAACAGTCCCTTACCGAAGAAGCAGTGGCTGCAACCGTGCCGGATATCCAACCTCCGGTAATGCTGGAAGAGGAGGAAGAGACCCTATTGGCAGCCGCGGAAGCATCGAAACAACCCTTCGGCGTCAGCAGCATCCTGAACTATGTGGTGGGTGCGGTAGATCAGCGCGATGAAAAACTGGTGACGTTCTCCAACGATGGCGAAGGCTCGCTGAAGCTCGACTTTAACTTCAGCCTGGCAAAAAGCAAAAAGAAACGAACAAAGTAAATCACCCTTTAAGATAAAATCGACATGAAATACATGAGCCTTACCCTGATATGCTGCGCCGCCCTACTGACGGCGACCGCACAGGAAAAAAAGAAAACGGATACCCTCCGGATAAACCAACGGAATACCATGGATACGGTCATCATGGAAGACGTGGAAACCGGCGAGCGACGGAAGGTACGCATCACCATCCCCGGCAAAGATGATGGGGTCATCACCATCGAGAAATCGGATAAAACCTATGAATTGGGAAACCGCGACAAGGACGATGAAGACGACAACGATGTAAAAGCGACCGTAAAGAAAATCCGGAAAGCACATCCCATCTATGGCATCACCTTCTCGCGGATCGACCTCGGATTGGTCAAGCTGATCGATAATGGCAGTTTCACGCTTTCGGACGATAATCGTGATTTCAAGTACCGTCCCGGCAAAACAGTCAATTTCGGGTTCGACCTGCTGCAAGCGGGCTACCGGTTTAACGACAACTTCCGCCTGTTTTTGTCTGCCGGATTCGACTGGACCTACATTCGCCTGCGCGAAAACATCGATTTCCTCGAGAATACCACACCACTAACGTGGGAACCATCGGCGGTAGACTACTCCAAAAACAAGCTTACCGCCACATACCTACGGTTGCCGCTCACCTTCGAGCTGCGCAGCAAGCATTCCAGCAGCCTGGGCCGGTTACGGTTTGCCTTCGGGCCCGAAGGTGGCTTCCTGCTCAAAGGGACACAACGGTTCAAGAGCGACGAACTCGGTAAACAGAAGTTCAAAGACGATTATAACTTCACGCAATTCCGGTACGGGGCTTTCGCCCGCTTCGGCGTGGGCGCCTTCGGCATCTATGCCAAATACTACTTCAACGACCTGTTTGAAAACAGTCCGAACCAGGAGGGCCTGCAAACCATGGCGTTCGGCCTGATGCTCGGCTTTTAAATCCTTGCGTTATATTTCGTAATTTTGTACCGCCCCGGTTACCGGGGCGGTTTTATTTATGGCGATACCCACCACAAATGCCCCTTCCTGTTCGGTACCGAATGACGTGCAGCGCACCGGCTTGCCGTTGATCCACGGTGAAAACGTAAGCCGCGCTTTCGCCGCGAAGGAGCCGATCGTGGCCATCAACGACCTTTCTTTCGGTATTCCCGAAGGGAAAATCACCGCCATCATCGGCGAGAGCGGCAGTGGGAAAAGCACGCTGCTGAAGCTCATCTACGGATTGGTGGAGCCCGACAGCGGTGAAGTCCGCTACCGGGGCTGGCGGGTGCCCAACCCGCGCGAAAAATTGATCCCCGGCCATGATGCCATGCGCATGGTGTCGCAGGGGTTTGACGACCTCAACACGTACGCGAATGTGTGGGACAATGTGGCATCGCAACTGTCGAATACCGATCTCGAAGCGAAATACCGGGAAACGGAGGCAAGCCTGCACCGCCTCCGCATCGCCCACTTGGCCAAGCAACGCATTGCCGACCTGAGCGGCGGCGAAAAGCAGCGTGTGGCGCTGGCCCGCGCACTGGTGAATAATCCTGAAGTGCTGCTGATGGACGAACCCTTCAACCAGGTGGACGCCGCTTTCCGGGAAACCCTGCAACGGGATATCCGCAACATCGTGGAAGAAACCGGGCTTACCGTGGTACTCGTATCGCACGACCCCGCCGAAGTGCTTTCCATGGCCGATGAATTGATTGTGCTGAGGAGTGGCCGACTGATGGCCACCGGCCAACCGGCATACCTATACCAGCAACCGCCGAACGCGTATACAGCACGACTGCTGGCAAAAAGCAATATTCTCGAGGCAGCCGAGGCCCAATTATTGGGTTCCAATGCAGCGACAGCCGTAGCCATACACCCCGAATGGATTGCAATAACCGAAAATGAACAGGGCAACTTTACCGTAAAAGACACCCAGTTCAAAGGATTTTATCAATTGGTCACCGTGCAGCGCGAGGCCATTACATTGAATGTAATCGTGGACCCCGCGGTCGTCATCGGGGACAATGTACGGGTAGACGTCAACATCAACCACTTCCACCCATTACAAAACCCATGAATTTCGAGCTCATTCCACCTCACCGACCAGCAATTCACCGTTGTAATAGTCCACTATACGCTGCCGGAGATGCCACTGGTAGCACGCAATGACGAGATTGGCATTTGCATTATCCATTTTGTTCTTCGCAATCAGGAACTCTACGGAGTTGATAGCTCCTGCATTGAAACGTACTTCGGCGATGCGGAAGGACTCCTTATAGTGGGCAACCTGTTCCACCAGGTTTTTGTATCGCTCCTTGGCAGCCTCCAGGTTGAACAGCACCTGATGGGTGGTTTGTTGCAGTTCGTTGCGCCGGGTTTGGGCCGACTGCTCGGCGTTCAGCACATCGAGCTTCGCGCGTGCTACATTATTCCGCACCTGGAATCGCGAGAAAATAGGTATCGAAAGTGAAAATGCGAGCGATCGCCCCAAGTTGTTCTGCACTTGGTCGTAATAACTACCCATGCCGTCTTTCGAGTAGTTGCTGGATAATCCCGCACCTAATGATAAGGTGGGGAAATACGAGGAACGGGCAGCTTTCAATGAAAATTCCGCCTGCTGTTGCCAGTGGTCTACTGCCTTGATGATGCCCAACCGTTCGGAAGCCGTTTGGTACAAGACATCGGCATCCGCCACGGGTGCCTTCGGCAGTGGCAGCGCTTGGAGCGGCATAAAGGATACACCTTCGTCATACGGTAGGTTCATCAACCGGAACAAACTCAGCAAATTCTCGCTCAGGGTATTTTCAGCGGTGTTCAAGCTGTTAAGGTCGCTGGCATATTGCCCCTTGAGGTCGTAATAGTCGCCCGGGGCAATGGCCCCTTCATCGAAAAGCACCGTACTGCGCTCCACCTGCCGCTGGGTTACCGCCACCTGGCTATCGATCTGCGCCACCATATCTTTTGCCGTAAGCACGTTGATATACGCTGCTGTGACATCCAGTGCCACCTGTTCTTCCATCAACTGTTCTTCCAACTGCGTAGCGCGGTAGGCATGGGCCTGCAACGTAATGTTCCGGAACATCCGCAGCCCATCGAATAAAATCAGCGAACTGCTGACGTGCTGATTGCCGGATACGAAATTCTCTTCCACATATTGGTTGGTCGTAGGGTTAATGAACCGCCCTTGGCTATAGCTGTGGCTCATACCCGCGTCGAGCGATGGCAACAGGTTCTGCTTGGCCTGCCGTAGGTTGATGGCCGCTCCCCGTGCCCGGATGTGGCTCTGCTGCACATTGCGGTTAAATTCAAGGGCCAATGCGGTGCTGCGCTCCAGGGTCAGCGTATCGGTTGTAGGTGCTTCCTGTGCAACGACCTGTAAGAAGGCACCGGCAGCGGTAAACAAACAGGCGATGTAACGTATCGGTAACAACATGTCTTTATTTCGTTTTGGCATAATGTTATCATAGTTTACGCCAAAATCACAATTAACTATCTATAAGACTGTTGTGAAAGATAAAAATCGAACCCCTGTTCGATATCGCGCAGTAAGTGTTCGGAAACGGACAGTCATTTCTGCACACGTTCCTTCACCGCAGCCACATACGATGCACCGATGGGGAGTATGCTCCCGTTGATGGTAAGTTGGTGCCGCTCGATCTTCCGCACGTTATCGATTGCCGCGATAAACGAACGATGGATGCGTACGAAACGGTCGGCGGGTAACAAGGCCTCACACTCGGTAATCGTCATCCGGCTCAATAGCTGGCTATCACCCAGCACGAAGTTGACGTAGTTGCCGGTAGCTTCCAGATAGTCGATGGTGTCAAAATCCACCTTCACTTGGTCGTATCCGGTTTTGACGAAGATGTACGCCGGTTTAGTCTCCTTGCCGCGCAGCTCCAGCCACTCCTGTGCTTTATTACAGGCTTTGAGGAAACGTGGCAAAGAAAAGGGTTTGAGCAAGTAATCCACAGCATCCAGTTCAAAACCGGCCACCGCATGCTCGGAGTAGGCGGTGGTAAAAACAACGAGCGGCTTCTTGCTGAGGCTTCTGAAAAACTCAATACCAGAAATATCCGGCATCTTGATGTCGAGGAAAAGTAAATCCACCGGATGCTGCCGCAGGTGACCCATCGCCTCAAAGGCATTGGTAAACGTTGCTTGTAAATCCAGAAAAGGCACTTTGGCGGCGTGGTTACGTACCACGTCAAGCGCAATGGGTTCGTCATCTACGGCAATGGCTGTTATCATCATCAATACACCCTTCTTCCAAAGGTAGAAAAAATGTTGCCACTTACAATTGTACCGTCAAATGCACGAAATATTCCTGGGTGGTTTCACGGATCACTAACTCATGCCTGTCGGGATAAAGCATGGCCAGGCGTTGCTTCACGTTCTCCAACCCCACGCCCGAATGGCGCCGCTCCGGGTCGGACCCCGGTTTACGGTGGATGCTGTTGTGCACATCGAAGTACAGCTCCCCTTCGGATTCGTAGAGGCTGACTTTTATCCACGACTTCTCGTTTAAGCTAATCCCATGCTTGAATGCGTTTTCCACGAATGGAATGAGCAGCATCGGCGCAATATAAGTGCCTTCCAATGCATCTTTGATATCACATTCCACGGTGATTTCCGGAGACGTGGCAGTGCGTAACAATTGCAGGTCGATGTAGTTGCGGAGATATTCGATTTCGCGGGCAAGCAGAATCCGGTCCTGATTATTTTCGTGCAACATGAAACGCATCATGTCGCCCAGTTTCTGGATGCCGGATGCGGTGCGCTCGGCATCTTCCTGCAGCGCCGTGCCGTATAAGGTATTGAGGATATTGAATAGAAAATGGGGATTGATCTGCGAGCGCAGGAAACTCAGGCCCGCCGAGGTTTGCCCCAGTTCCGTTTGAAGGTTTACCAGTTGGCCGATGCGTTCTTTTTGCCGCTGGTATACGAAATTAGCAATCGGTAGCATGGTGAGGTTGGCACAAATCCAAAACACGAAATACATAGGTCCCGCCGAACCCGTGGCAAACACAAAGAACGACCCAAATGGTACAAAAACAACAAACGACAACCCTAAGGTGAAAAGCAGGTATAATGCGAAGGAATATCCCTTTTTATCTTTCAACGGCAATAACCAGTATATATTCAACACAAAAATAAGATAGTTATAAGGCACTGCGCTTAGCCAAATCACCGCGAGTTTCTCATCATTCGCCAATAAAACGAAAAAGATCACCGCACCGACACCCAGTACAAATAAGCTCTGCTTGGCAATATTCAATACAAGCATATTGCGGGTCTGCTGTAAGTAACGGACCAGCCGTTTAATGCCTTCATAAGCAAAAAGAAGCAACAGGACAAGCAATGCGCCGCCCAACGACTCGCCGCGTTTGAGATGAACAACAAACTGTCCGTTGTTCCAGTGATAGTCGCGCATCCAGATGCACACCGTAAGCCCCAGCCAAACCAGAAAAAAGAGCAACAACGTAGATGCAATACCCGGCTCAATTTTACGAGGCCTGAAAAATACGGGCGAAATCCATTGTGTAAACGCTAAAAATGCCCCGTAAACAACAGTCGTGTAGCCCACGGGCGATGCGGTGTTACGTGTGCCCCAATCCTGGTTACTAAAAATAAGCACGAGTATAAACAAGTAAATCCCCGTGGCTAAGATGGTTTCAATACGATTCAGCTTCATACTTTACTGCTTTGCCAACAAAGAACGGCAAAAGGCCGAAAACAGGCCAATAACTGGGATGAAAGTGGGGAATACCGGGATGAACAGGGTTTTGAAACTTGCATATAAACAACATCTTGCGTAAGTTTGTGTTATGGCAGAAGAAATCGTTGATGAAAAATCACCGGCTTTAAATGAGCAACAACTCCAAATGCTCAAACTATTTAGGAAGCCCATGGCTAATGAAGACTATCATCAAATTAGGCGCTTCATTGTAGGGATTCTTGCTAAAAATATCGATGACGAAATGGCTGATTTGGAAGCTAAGAATAATTGGACTTCCGAGACCTACGAAAGCTGGGGCCAAGAGCGCCTACGCACTACAGGCCGTAAATGAAAGTAGTCATTGATGTCAATATTCTTTTGCAGTCGCTCGGCAAATCAAGTCGATTCCGACCTATTTGGGCAGCTTATATCGCGGAAAGATTCAATCTCCTCGTTTCTAATTCTATTTTAATGGAATACGAGGAAATGCTTGCGCAAAAAACCTCTGAAACGGTGGCGTTAAATGTTATATCATTAATAGGGGAGGCCGTTAACACAAGGAAGACCAATATATTTTATGAGTGGAATGTGATTCAGAAAGACCCTGACGACAATAAATACTTCGATACCGCCGTCTCTGGCGATGCGGATTACCTCGTTACAAACGATAAGCACTTCAATGAAGTGAAAGCATTGGAATTCCCAGTATCAAAATCATCAGCGGAGAAGACTTTTTAGAAGTCCTGTCAAAGCTGTCGTAATTTTACTACTCCC
The DNA here is from genome assembly GCF_035818675.1 of Parapedobacter flavus. Taxonomy (NCBI): domain Bacteria; kingdom Pseudomonadati; phylum Bacteroidota; class Sphingobacteriia; order Sphingobacteriales; family Sphingobacteriaceae; genus Parapedobacter; species Parapedobacter flavus. Next base: position 113,815 of record NZ_JAYKZZ010000016.1, on the reverse strand, counting down.
AAAGCTGCGCCTTCTGCCGTTCGATACCCTCCTGCACCTTGGTATCGTATACACCATCCACGATGGCTATTTCCGCGTCGCGGTCTTTCCCCGAACGGTGGGTATCCACGGCCTGTTGGTCTTTCAAAGCAATATCATAAGCATCGCGGGCGCTCATCAACTTCACAAATACGGGTAAGCATTCGAAGAAAATGAAAAGCAGCATAATGAAGGTGATGGACCAATAGTTGGAACTGTTCACACTGCCATCGAGGTGGTATTTCAGGTCGCCCAATGCCGCGTTGCGGTCGGCAAACCCTGCCCTGTTCACGGCACTATCCATCTGTGCGCCGATCAATAACCGCGCATCCATCAACCCGTCGAATCGCTTACGTTGCTGGATGAATGCTTCCTGCGCCGCAATAGCAGAACGCAATGTATCGAGGTACTGTTCCTGCTTTTCCAAGTCGGCCTGCCGCTGCTTGGCGTAAGGCCCATACCCCAGGATACCCGACGTTTCGACGCTCTTTTCGCCGAAGGTCTCCATCTTAAGCTTAACCTGATCGGCTTTGAGGTTTGCCTCTACCGAATCGCGTTCCACTTTCAGTTCGGCGATTTTTGCCAGCTCGATGCCGTACTTGCTTTCGAACGCGCGGTTTAGGGTATCGATGCTTGCCCGCTGCCGGTCGAGGTAGGTGACCCGTAACTGGTCACGGATTTCCTTGTCGAACACCTTAATCTCCAACGGCCGGGCAATGACAATGCCGATGAGCACCGCCAATAGGATACGCGGGATGGCCTGGAGGAATTGCTTGAGACCCGATGCGTTCTTATTGATGCTGGATACGATATAGCGATCCATATTGAAGATCGCCAGCCCCCATAGCAGTCCGAAAAGCAGCGCATATCCGATGGCACCACCATCGCCGCTGAAAACAAAATACAAGGCATACCCACCCGATAGGGCGGCGAAAAGACCCGTGAAAAAAATCGTTGCCCCGATGCCTACATATTTGTTTTGTTCGGCAGGGTATTTGGTCAATTCCGACTGGTGAGCGCCGCTGCACCACCAGAAAAATCGTGTCAGTTTATCCATTTGTCCCCAAATTACGTATGCGTAAGACGGCCTGAAATCCAAATTGTTACGCCTCCCTATGCTACTATCGCAAAAATAAAGGTTGTGGGATGAAGCCACGACGACTAGGGACGAAAGCCACGCATCGTGGGACGAAACGAGAGGTTTTGCACTTTGGTGCATGTTCCGTACTTTTGTCGGCGATGGATATGTTCGATGACATATTAACGGACTACCTGGAGAAGACATGCGACACGGAGCCAGCCCTCCTACAACGCATCAACAGGGAAACCTATTTAAAGGAAACCTCCCCACATATGCTCTCGGGCCGCTATCAGGGCCGGTTGCTGGCTTTCCTAAGCAAGCTCGTATCGCCAATGAAGGTCCTCGAAGTGGGCACCTTCACCGGGTACGCCACGTTGTGCTTGGCAGAAGGCCTTGCCCGTGGGGGCGAAATCCATACCATCGACCACAACGCGGAACTGGAAGACCGCGTGCGCGAGTACTTTGGCCAGTCCGGCTTCAACGATAGCATCCATTACCACATTGGCGACGCGGCCGCAATCATTCCCACAATTGCGGGTCCGCTTGATCTGGTTTTTATCGATGCTGACAAGAAAAACAACGGCACCTACTACGAGCTTGCCCTGGAGAAAAGCCGGAGCGGGGGATTAATTCTGATCGACAATGTGCTCTGGAAGGGGAAAGTAGTTAACGGAGCCAACGACAACCAAACCCAACAGATTACCGCACTAAACGATCAACTTGCCAACGATGAACGCATAGACAAACTCATTCTCCCGGTTCGCGATGGGCTTTTCCTGTTGCGGAAACGATGAGAGACAAAAAACATGAGGAATGAGCACACCGAACAACACCACCGTAATCGCCTTATGCCTAGCCTCTTTGATAATCGCCCTTTCGACAGCGAAAGCCGTTGCCCAACGCATTACGCCCCAAGCGTATATCGAACAACATCAGGCTGCAGCCATCCAGTATATGGAAGAATATGGATGCCCCGCCAGCATCATACTTGCTGTCGCCATGCACGAAAGCGCCCATGGAAACAGTAAAATAGCTCGGTATCTTAATAATCATTTCGGCATCAAGGGCTCCAACAACAGCACGGAAATCCGCTCGGCATACAAAGGATACGAGTCGGTCGAAGAGTCATACCAGGATTTTATCGGTCTCCTCCAGCGCCGAAAGAGCACCAAAAAACTATTCGATCTATATGAGCCGCATGAGTATCGGAAGTGGGCACAAGGCATCGCGCGGTCGGGTTACGCCCAAAGCGCTACGTGGTCGTCCAAGGTCATCGGTATGATCCGTAGGTACCACTTAGACGAACTGGATAAAAAGCCTGAAGGAGGCGTGTTGGTAGCTGCCGCCGAGTCAGCGGATATCGTTACCTGGTACACGGTAAAAAAAGGGGACACCTTGTACGATCTTGCACGTAAGCATGGCACCACTGTGCGTACTATCCAACGGGAAAACGGACTTGCCGGATCGCAGCTAAGCATCGGCCAACAATTGATGCTGTAATGAGGAGATACGTATACGCGTTAATGGCCATATTATCACTTGCATCATGTTTGTCTAAGCAGGATGTACTCCAAAACCCGCGGGTAGCCAAACGGGGACAGCCGGTTCACCGTCCGCATAAACCGCAACAGGACGCGAAACCGTCCTCCCGGGATAGTAAACCGGCCACCAGCTTATCGGGCCTGTCTTATATCGAGCAGTACAAAGATATCGCCATTGCCGAGATGGAAGAATATGGTATTCCAGCCAGTATCAAACTTGCCCAAGCCCTGCTCGAATCGGGCAATGGTAACAGTACACTTGCCCGCGAAGCCAACAACCACTTCGGCATTAAATGCACGCCCGAGTGGAAAGGCGGGACAACCTATCACGACGATGACCGACGCAACGATTGCTTCCGTGTGTACCAACGGGTGGAAGATTCCTTCCATGACCATTCACAGTTCCTCCTTCGAAAACGATACGCTGCGTTGTTTGAGCTTGATAAGGATGACTACAGAGGGTGGGCCCGTGGACTAAAAAAGGCTGGCTATGCCACCAACCCCAAATATGCCGACCTGTTGATTAGCCTCATCGAGCGGTACGAGCTGTATCAGTATGACCGCCCCGAAACACGGCACCAAAAAACCCACAGGGAGGCCATCGTACAAACGGAAATCGTAGAAAACAAGGCTGAGGAGACAGCGGTCGCGGAAACCAAGGCCCCGGTACGCATCGATATCCATGAGGTTAAAAATGGGGATACCCTCGCGGCAATTGCCCGCAAATACGGGATGGAAACTGCCGAGTTGATGGACCTCAATGGACTCAAGACCGAATCAGTCTTCATCGGCCAGCTTATCTTGGTGTCACAATAACATTTCGGGTTTGCTAAATGATGTTAATTTTTTCGTCGAGTGCAAACTTAGCCGTAGTTTTACGACAGTGAAACGTATAGGTGTTTATTTTAGCGGACTAATGCTATGTACTTTGGCCCATTTTGCAACCGCGCAAACAACCATTGAAGGAATTGTATTTGACACCCGTACCCAGCAGCGCATTTCGCAGGTATACATTTACAATACGGCAAACGACCACGGTGGCTATAACAATACGCGGGGCGAATTCCGGATTGACGCATCGCCCGGCGATATCCTGATAGCCGCAGCCAAAGGGTATTATCCAGACACGCTGGTCGTAGCCGACAAACGGGTTGTGCTCTTCCATATGGCGCGTTCAACGATATGGCTTGATGAGGTGTCGGTGATTGCCCGGCGTAGCCCTGAGGAGCGCCTCGAAGCGAATAAGCGCGATTACAGTACCGCGTACTCCAAAGGCAACGCGGGCTCCATCTTCTCTACGGGGCCTACAGGCGCAGGTTTGAGCATCGACGCGTTGTATAAATTAATCAGCCGGGAGGGAAAAAACTCACGCAGGCTACAGGAAATCATCGAGCGCGACTACCGGGAGTCTGTGATCGACTATCGGTTTACCCCCGAATTTGTGAGTAGCGTAACCGGCCTGCGCGGAGAAACGCTCGTCGATTTCATGCGGCAGTACCGCCCCTCATATTTCTTTATACTTAGCGCAAACGATTATAACTTGGCTTTTTACATCCGCTCTTCGTTGGTACGCTACCGGCAAAATCCGGCCGCCCATAGGCTTCCGCCGTTGCCAACTGTCGAGAAATAAGCACACTTAAGTAAAAACAGCACGATATTTGTTAATTTAGCGCCAGATATGAGACCACAGTTTTACTTTTTAGTGTTTACCCTATTGGGGTGGGCATCGTGGGCCGATGCGCAGACCTACGATATCGATGAATTGCGGTATAAACCCGACTCGAACAGCTTGACAGTGGAAATACCCGAGCTTGAGATCCAACCAGTCACGTTACCCATGTCTGCGCTGGATCTACGCGTCATCTATTGGCGGCACTGGTCGTCATTCGGCATCAACGCCAACCAGGCGTCCTTCAGTGAAAACTGGAACGGCGGTGGTGTAAACTCTATTTCCGTTGGTCTTCTGCTCAACCACAAATCCGACTATACGCGCAATAACACCAACTTCGTCACCGAGGTAATTCTGCAATACGGGAAGCAAAAAAACAGGGACCAGCTCCCGCGTAAAAACAATGACCGGATATATTGGGACAACAAACTGTCCCTGAAAATGTCGAAAAGTTGGTCCATATTTACGTCGCTTACGTTCGACAGCCAGTTTGATGTGGGTAATAGCTTTGGAAAAGACGTCAATGGGCGGGATAGTATCACAGGAGTCATCTCCAACTTCCTGGCACCGGGTCGCCTCACCGAGTCGTTAGGTATCGAGTATAGGCCGGATAAGACGTTTTCGTTGCGCTTCGGTACGGGAACTGCCCGGCAGACCTTTGTCTTTGATAAGCGAATCGATCCCACGCGCTATGGGGTTGAAGAAGGAAAACGGGTGAAGAATGACCTCGCATTCCAGTTGACGGCAGACTTGAATAAAAATCTCACACCCACGCTCAACCTCACGAGCAAATATAATATGTTTGCCGACTATGAGAAGTTAAACGACCCATCCCACCGTTTGGATGCGCGGCTCACTACGCGGGTCACGCGATTGGTGAATGTATCTTTGAGCGGAACCATATTGTACGATAGCGACTATATAGAAGAGGGGAAAACCAAGTCGGAAGTCCAATATAGCCAAGCATTAAGCCTGGGGCTTACGTTTAAACTCCCAAGATAATGCGCGCGAGGTACACGCATATACGAAGGGTGGCTATGCTGCTTGCCGGAGCAGCACTCATGCTATCCGCATGCGGCACCAACCGGTACGCGAAGACCAACCGCACGTATAAAAAGCAACTGAAAGCACTCACCGACCAGATGCGGCAACCCCTGCCTTATGCTACACCGCGCCTGGTCACCACATACGATAGCTTGGGGATGCCCGTGGTATCGGAAGACCCGCGGGCACCGGAACGTGCGCACTGGGTAGGGGCCATCCATTTCAATCTGCGAAAGCCCAATTATGTAATTATCCACCACACCGCCCAAGATAGTTTACACCAAACCTTACGCACATTTACGGTGCCGCACGCCCCGGTAAGCTCCCATTATGTCATCGGCGATGACGGCGAAGTGTACCAGATGCTCAACGATTACGTAAGAGGTTGGCATGCAGGGAGGGGTAAATGGGGCAGTGTGACCGACTTGAATTCGGTGTCGCTGGGCATCGAGCTCGACAACAACGGAAGTGAGCCCTTTTCCGAAGCACAGATCCACAGCCTGCTCAACGTGCTCGATACGCTAAAAAAGAAATACAATATCCCCACCGCCAACTTCATCGGCCACTCGGATATTGCACCAACGCGGAAGGTCGACCCCAGCGCACTTTTCCCCTGGAAGCGGTTGGCAGACAACGGTTTCGGATACTGGCCAGGAGATTCATTGGCCGTGCCGCCCGAACACTTCAACACCGTGGATGCGTTGCGGATTATCGGCTATGACACCAGCAACCTCGAAGCGGCAATACGGGCGTTTAAGTTACACTTCATCCAACACGACGTGGATGCCGTGCTGACCGAAGACGATATCTGTGTGCTGTATAACCTTTACCTCAATTATTGATATTGGATATATATCGGCTTTGGCGTGAGCGCTAACACCTCCGCCAATGTCATCATGCGGTGGGGCGCAGGCTTCAGGTCGTTTTTGTAGAAAAACTTAAACCCGGTAAATTGGACCGGTTCGTTGGCTACATAGCGGCGGTATGTGTCCTTTTTCAGTGCTGGTGCTCCCCACCCATCCATATGGATCAGTAGCTGTACCTCGGGGCGCAGTTTAATCTGGTCGTAGTCTTTTACCATTCCCTGTGTGAACCGGTGTACCACTAGCACCTTGGGCGGCAGGTTATCGGTGCGTACCAATTCGGCCAAGTGTGTTGCCGCAAAATTGATATCTGCTGCCGTGAAGTGGCCAATGCGTTTGCCGGGTGGCAGGTCATCTTTCATGGAAAACTCGGGGTCGATACCCAGGTGCACATGCGGCATACGCAGGAAGGTATCTAGGCGCGGAAGCTCGGCCTCCAAGGTGCTGAATCCCACTTGGATATCGAGGAACACGAGCGCGTCGCGCCTTTCCGCAATCCGGAGGACGGAGTCGATCTGGCTGAACGGCATGCGTGAGCGGTACTTGCCATCGCGACCTGCGCTTCCCTGCGCAGTAACCGCAATGTAATGTAAGGCAGGGATAGCCGCTGTGGTTGTATCGGCCGCATTCCAGTTGGCCACCTCCTCGTCGAGCTTGGCCAGCATATCGCCCGGTGCCAACTCGCCCAAGATACCCATCCTCCTCGAATAAAGGTTACCATAGAAAGCGATGATCCGTTTGTACGGTAAAATGGCGCCCGGCAATGGCAGTGGTTGGTTGGCCACGGGCCAGTTTCCCGTTGTATCCCCATTAGCCAATGCGAGAAGCTTCGCTTCATAGGCTGCTTCGTCATCAACCGCTGGCTGGCGTTCGGACGGGGAGCCCTCGTCGTCTGCCGCTACCGAGTCATCCGCCATTTCTACGGACGGTGGCTGGGCCGACCCTCCGGTGATAGTGCCGCCGCCCGTAAATTGGCAGGCAGTGAAAAACAACGATAGGCTTAACGCAATAGGAAGTAAAACCAAGTAACGTAGGATTGCAGTATTCATCTCAACAAATAAACACAAAAAAAACAACACTCCGCCGTTGGAATGATCGCGTTTACCTTATTTTGGGGACGGATGCGGCATATTGCTCGTATTCAGCCTGCTGTTGACGGATGAAGTTGTTCGCTGGTAACGAACCCACCACCGCGTCGCGCTCCGCTTCATTTTCATAGACCATTTGGCGGAACCGATTCTGGTAGTCTTTTGCCCGCGTTTTATGGATTTCCTCACAAATCCAGCGTTTGGTCACGACACTTTCGTCGATCACCTGTTGGATAAATGCGGGCGTCAGCTCGCTTCGTTGGGTGCCGGTTATCTCAAGCAATGATGCCAGCGCATGCCCGAGCTTACGTGACGGGTAATCGCTGCTTAGCCGATGGTAGCATTGGTGCACCGCATCCCAATCGTTCAGCGTACCGCTGCGGATGTCGTCGAGCAGCGCACGCAGGTCGTGCGTTCGGAAAAGCTGCCCCCCCACATCTTCAAACAGCTCTCGCTGGCCGCGGGCTTGGTTTCCGAGGTATTCCTCCTTGAATTGTGCGAATGTGTGTGTGTCGAAATAGCTTTTCAGTTGCGTAGCTCCGTAGTAGGCAATCATCCGTCGGTAGACATGATAACCTTCGCGCACCTTGATGAGTACCACCCGGCGTTTAGAATTTTCCACTGCCGCCAGGGTGATTTCGCGGGTGTGCAGATCGACGCCCTCATCGGCGAGGATTTCACGGCCGCGCTGGGCACACGCATTCGTATCTGCAATCTCCGGACAGAACACGTTGCCAACGGCAATCTCTATTTCACGCAGTGCAACAAACATCTCATTAACGGTGTCGGGCGCCAATACCGCATATTCGAAATATTGGTTTTTCAGCGATCGACGGTCGCGGTTGAGGAACTTCGTGTTATTGCGCATCAGCGCATACATATTGTATAAAAACCAGTAGGCGGGCAAAACGACTAACCGATCGTTCGTTACATCGTTACTTACCATGGCGAAGGGCAGCCGGATATCCAGTTCGTGCATGAAATCGCCCTTGGCAATGAGCGTGTAAGAAGCGAAGCGCGAATTATGCTTGAGGCTTACACAGAGACCGGGCCAAAAGCCCCGGCCGGCTACGATCTCACCATCTGCGGCCCGCGAGTTATGGTTCGACCCCACGGTAGCCCCCGCCGCCATGTTACTCTGCCCCATTACCAATGCCGCACATAGAAAAGAGTTGTTGTGATGCTGCTCATGCGCCGGGAAAATGAGCGAATTGAGCACCTCACAACACGAGATGGTACTGTTGTCGCCCAAGAAAGAATTGATAAGACGCGCCCCGTACTTCAACTGCGAAAAGGCAGAGAGAATAAACCGCACCGCTTTCACCCCATAGAAGATTCGGCATCCATGGCCCACGATACCGTTCACCAACTCACAGCCCTCGCCGATCTGGGTATATGCACCCGCGATAGAGTTGACCGTTACATTCTTCAGCTTATTGACCCCCTTGATGTAAGCATCGGTACCGATCCTGACATCCTTAAGGGTATCCGAATTTTTGACCACCGTACGATGCCCAATGGTACTATAATAACCCCTGCGGGTATCAAACCGGGCGAGCGTCATTTCACGGAACCGCTTTTGAAGTTGTCCATCATGTCGGTTTCGCGTCCATAGGTACACATCCGATGCCTGCATCCCATCAAATGGAAGCACAGCGCGGCCGCCATTTTCGTTGCAGAGTTCCAACGCAATGAGGCTGCTTTCGGGGTCACCTTCCTTGAGGATACCGTTACCGAATTTCGCGTTGCTGCTGGTCTCCATCTCATTGATATTGAACAACACCACCTCATCGCCAAGGATAAAGTGGGCCATATAGTGCACGTTGTGGATGGCGCTATATCCGCCGATATCGCTGCTTACTACCACACTATTGTAGATGCCCGTGGGTAAGTGCAGATCGCGGTAATCCAGAAAGCTGGTTTCCATATCGCCGATACGCACCCGCCCATAAAACTTGGTCTGTTGTATTTGCTCGGGGATAAACCGGTCGGTTACCCATACATCCATCCAATTGGGCGAATAATTTCCGTTATGGATAAGTAACTCGATCTCGGCGGCACCAAGCTGCCGATAGGTGTAGCGGGTCAACTGCTGCCGATCGCGTAAGTCATACTCATCTTTTCCTTCTGGGAGATATTCGGAAGGAATAAAATGATACCCGAGGGTATCCAGTGGTTTTCGTGTCGGTGTCATTTTTGGCAACTTGCTTTTCTTCTATGCTTCCACATCGGTATAGCACATAAGATGTACAACCGGTGATCAATTATTCGGACGCAAAAATAGCATTTTTGCCGTTAATCAATCGATTGCGTATGAGTTTCTGCAGGTGAAGGTAGATTTCGAGGCACGTCCTCACCCACGGGGGGCGCCAACGGCAAAGTATAGCAAAACGAAGCGCCTCCGTCGGGGTTGTTATTTGCCCAGATCCGGCCATTCATCCGTTCGATCATCTCGTGACAAATGATCAGCGCCAGACCGGAGCCACCGCTTGCCCGATCGGACTGTTCTTTATCAAACAAGTGGGGTAATAAATTCGGTGAGATTCCACTACCGGAGTCTGCGACACGCACCATCGCATCGTTGCTCCCCTCCTCTTTGACAACTGAAATCACGATTCGCCCGCCATTGGGTGTATGGCGCAGCGCATTGCTAAGGATATTGCGGTTGACGAATAAAAGCATTTCACTTTGCGCAAGTACACCTATTGTACCGGGGATGAAGTCCATTATCGCGATACCTTTCTGGTCGGCCACCACTTGGTTATATGCAAGGGCAGCCAGAATAACCTCTTTTAGATTTACTGTTGAAGGTGTATAGGCGAGCCCCACGGTGTTCAATTTCATCCAGTGTACCAAGCCGTCCATCGCCTGTAAACTTGTACGCGCATTCTGGCTGACCTGATCGAAGACGTATTGCCGCTGTGAATCGCTCATTTGATCAATCATACCACCCTCGCCAAGCATCAGCATGGACGATAGCGGCTGCCGTAGGTCGTGTGAAATGATCGAAATAAGCTTTTGATGAAACGAATTATTATCTTCGAGCTGCCTATATTGTTCCTCAAGCCGAGAGTTGACCTCCCTTTGGCGCTTAGCCAATCGGCGCTTATTGCGGTACAAGTAGCATACGAGCAGTGAGAATCCAATGGCCAGCAGACAAATCACACCCAATGATATACCCAACATCCGACGTGATTGCAGTCGCGCTTCGTCTGCGGCTACCTGCTGCTCCTTCAGCGCCAACTGAAGAAAATCCATTCCTGTCTTCTGGTTTTCGAGCTCCTTATTACGACTAAGCTCCAGCAGCTTCCGGCTATACATGTTGGCTTGGGGCGGCAGCGGTTGCACTTGAGACAACGCCCGGTAGGCTTGAGTCATCGTTTGGAAATGCAAACCCTGGTAGCCCGTCCTGTCGGCTAGTTCACTAGCCTGACCGAAATAATGGATGGCGCTGTCGAGCGCTATGGGTAAGAACATATTGGCAAGCTCCATATATGCCAGCGCCGTGAAATACTCATAGCCCGCTTCTTTCGTTTTAGCGATAACGGCATATTGCTGCGGGATGACCTCATCGGGAGATGCTCCGCTTCGGAAGCGCGTGGTGGTACGCGTTAGCTCCGCAATGACCATAAACCGTTGGTTTCCCTGCTTTCCAGCCAGCCGCTCCGCTTCATCGATTAATTGGAATGGGGTCACGTCCGGTGACTGTGGCATGAATGACTGTGCCATGGCGAGGTTCAGTAGCACCAGTGGCCTGATCGAATCTTGCTCGAGGTGGTTACTCAGTTCATACGCCTTTTGGTATTGGGCGAGCGACTGGTCCAACTTACCTTCGTAACTCAACAGTACGCCAATATTCATGGTTACCTCGCAGATTTTCGGTTTATTTTTCAACCTTTCGAAAATCGCCAGGGACTCGTTGATGTATCTATACGCGAGGTAGGGATTGGCTTTTTCCTGATAGTAAAATGCGAGCACATTGAGCGCTTCCGCTTCGCCCGCTTTATCATTGATGCGTTTGGCAAGGTCGAGTGCGCGGGAACTGAAATAATAGCACGAATCCAGCGACCGGTTGGTGTAAAGCATTCCCAGTCGCGCATATATCGCTACTTGCTCCATGCTGTCACGTAGAGCGGGTATGCGCGCCTTCAGTGCTGTGATGTCTTTGATTTGAGCAGCCAACGGACAACTCAATATAACCATCATTGGCACAACACACGCCAGTTTTAGCACTAAGCGTTTCATTTACAGTGTCAAATATAAAAAATAGTTTAAAAAAAGCAATCATGACTCGTATTTAAAGCATTTGTTTGTAGGAATGGGCAAAAACCATATTTTGACAGTGCGTTTTTCAAATGGTTTTTTACTCGAACTGCGAACAAGACACGAATATCTAGCGGGTAGTAACCACTGAGAAGTGGAATGTTTCCATAAGTAAATGGTTATCCACCTGTCGTCGTCGCCTCGAATCTCCTGCAGGATGCTTCCAGCTTGTCCTGGCAAATCTTACAAGTTTATCTATTTGTTGTTAACTATGATTTTGGCAGCAATAATGCGTGATCTATAAATGAAAACACCCGCCGTGTAGCGGGTGTCCTTGTGGGAGATACTGGGTTCGAACCAGTGACCCCCTGCTTGTAAGGCAGGTGCTCTGAACCAGCTGAGCTAATCTCCCTTATTTGGGTCTGCAAATATAGCGCAGTTTAACGACATACAAAATTATTTTTCATTTTTTTGCCAGCCCATACATATAGTTGTAGTTTTACGGTATAAATTCAGACAACCAACATGAAGCATGCGCGCATATTAGTCGTAGACGATGATCACGATGTGTTAACCGCTGTACGTCTATTACTCAAACAGCACGTTGCAACGGTCATTACCGAACATAATCCCGAACAAATCCCCGCTATACTCTCCAAAGAAAAGCCGGATTTGGTACTGCTCGACATGAACTTCAAAAGCACCATCAACACGGGCAACGAAGGACTCTATTGGTTGAATAGGATCAAATCCATCAAACCCGATCTCCCCGTTGTGATGATTACGGCGTATGGTGCTATTGACCTGGCCGTCACCTCACTCAAGCAAGGCGCAGCAGACTTTGTGGTGAAACCATGGCAAAATGAACAGCTGATTGGTGCCATTACCGACCTGTTATCAACAAAAGAACGCAAAAAGGCGGTCGAAAATAGCACAGGTGCCGACTTGGAGTTCATCGGCGAATCGCCGGTTATGCAAGACCTGCGTTATAAAATCAGCAAAATTGCACCTACCGATGCGAATATCCTTATACTCGGCGAAAACGGAACGGGCAAAGACCTCATCGCCACGGCCATCCACAAGCAGTCGAACCGCGCAGACAAGCCCTTCATCAAAGTGGATGTGGGGGCGCTGACGGAAAGTTTATTTGAAAGCGAATTATTCGGGCACAAGAAGGGAGCTTTCACCGATGCCCGTGAAGATCGCGCAGGACGGTTTGAAGCGGCCAACGGGGGTACGCTTTTCCTCGATGAAATCGGCAATATTTCCCTCCAACAGCAGGCCAAACTGTTAAGCGTGCTCCAAAACAGGCAAGTTATCCCGTTGGGCAGCAACACCCCCATCCCGGTGGATATCCGCCTGGTTTGCGCCACCAACGTGCCGCTGGCCGATCTTGCCAACGAGAGCCGCTTTCGCAAAGACCTCATTTATCGTATCAACACGGTGGACTTACAAGTACCCCCCCTTCGGAGCCGTGGGGACGATACGCTACGCATTGCCAGGCACTACCTCAACAAATATGCGCAGAAATACATGAAGTCGGCCTCGGATTTCGATAAGCGAGCAGAGCAGAAGCTGCTCGATTACCATTACCCAGGCAACGTGCGCGAATTGCAATACAGCATCGAGCGCGCCGTTATCATGGCCGACGATGAGACATTGGGGGTGGATGACCTTATTTTTTCACCGATTGAGCAAGCACCGGCTGCTATTCCGGGCAATTCATTGGGCACAGACAACCACAACCTGGTGGAGCTCGAACGGGTCACCATTGCCAATGTTGTCGAAAAACATGGGGGCAACATCAGTAAGGCGGCCAAGGAATTAGGCATTACGCGCACCGCGCTGTACCGACGGCTCAGCAAATACGACATCTAGGCAGGTATGCGGCGGTTCAGGCGGTTGATTTTTTTCCGGGCAATTTTGCTCCTCATCGCGTTGACCGGACTTGCCTATCTGTTATTCGGTGGCTGGTACGGTTATGCCGCGCTACTAGCCCCGTTTTGCATCTGGCTACTGGCCCTTAATTTCCGCTCGCAGCTGCGTGCGTACCGCGAGTTGGAAGAGTTTGCTGAGGCAGCACGGTACCGGGATTTTACGCGTCATTTTCCCCTCACCCATGCCCGGGCCGAGCTACTTCCCTTGCGGAGTGCCTTTAATGATATTAATGGCGTTTTCAAGAAAATAAGCGGCGAGCGCGAAACGCAATACCAGTACCTCCATCAGATACTGGAGATCGTTGACACGGCCATCCTCTCCTACAATATCGATACACATGAAGTAATGTGGATGAACGATGCGTTCAAAAAGCTATTCGGTATTCCCTATCTGCACAGGTTTGAGAGCCTCCAAAAGAAAAACGAGGACCTCTACCAAAAAACCAAGCAATTGGTTCCGGGCGAACAGACCTTGCTCAGCGTAAACTCGGCGAAAGGCAACATTAAGCTGCTGCTTACGGCGAGTCACTTTCAGACACCCCAAGGCAAGTTTCAACTGATTGTATACCAAAATGTCAACGAAGCGATTGATGAGACGGAAGCCAAAGCTTGGCAAAAACTGCTCAGCGTGCTCACCCATGAAATCATGAATTCCATCGCGCCGATATCGTCGCTCGCCGACACACTGAAACGCCGATTGGACATGTTGCCCAACCATGAAGAGCTGGAAGATGTCCGACTAGGTACCGAAACGATTAAACGGCGTAGTGAAGGGCTGCTCAAATTTGCCGGCACTTACCGGTCGCTGAATAAAATCGAGCGACCGAATTTGAGCACGGTACGGGCGAGCGATCTATTCGAAAACCTGTATCAGCTCATGGAGCCATCTATACTCCAGAAAAACATCGAACTGGACATCATCCTCAAAGATACGCAGCTGACGTTGGAACTGGACATCGACCTCATCGAGCAAGTATTAATCAACCTACTACTCAATGCCATGGAAGCCGTAAAGAAGGTACCCGAACCCCAGATTGCCCTCTCCGCATCGGCGACCGACGGCAAGCCGAGGGTACAGATAAGCGACAACGGCAGGGGCATCCCCGCTGATTTGCTCGACAACATTTTTATCCCGTTCTTTACCACCCGCAAATCGGGCAGTGGCGTGGGGCTCACTTTAAGCAAGCAAATCATGTTGCTGCACGGCGGAAACATCCTTGTCCACAGCGAGGAAGGCAAAGGAAGTACATTTACACTGCAATTTTAACGATTGATTATGAAGATACTGATGGTATGTTTGGGTAATATTTGCCGGTCGCCGCTGGCACACGGTGTGTTGCAACATATGGTGGATAGCAAAGGGCTGGGATGGACCATCGATTCGGCAGGCACCGGCAACTGGCATGTGGGCAATCCGCCCGACCGCCGATCTATCGCCATCGCGAAACGGTACGGGGTAGATATCAGTGGGCAACGGGCACAACAGTTCGGCCCGCATCATTTTGATGTGTACGACCATATTTTGGTGATGGACCGCGACAACCTACGCAACGTACTGGCTAAGGCCGAGACCGATGAACAACGCGCACTGGTGCAGTTGTTCCTGCCCGACGACGAGGTGCCGGATCCGTATTTCGACGATGGCTTATTCGACCCCGTTTATCAAATGGTGGCCATACGGTGTGGGGAATTGATAAAAGAATGGAGCAAAGACAGGCAATAAAAAAAGCGCCACCGAAGCGACGCCTTTCCAGATACTAAAACAAACAGTTCATACTTACTAAGTAATTTACCGTTCTCTTCATGCCACTATACTGTCGGTGCGGCTATATTGTTAATTGCTTTTGGCCAAACCCATCCCATAACGGTTGCCTGATAAGCAACAATATTGTGCCAAGTCGCGCACCAGACCGCATAGTTATTTCAAAAACTCGCTATCAACCTGATTTTCAACATCTTTCAACAAGACGACTAAAATCACGACCCCTAGCGTCACCTAATTCCTGCCGCAACGCTACCCACAGCTTCCCCACTTTGGGGAATAATCACACAGCTTGCCCGCTGTATCTTGCTGCTTGCATTTAACCGTCAAGTTAACTAAGTTTGCCGGGTGAATGCGGCATTGATAAATAAGAAGTGGAACGAACTGCAGGTGAGCACGGCAACGCAGTTCGAGATGGAAAAGCCCGATATAAAAGTCATGCTTTTCCTTATTGGTGTGCAGGAGCTTGGAAAGGGCCCCCTAAAATTCAACAAGAGGCAAAAAGAAGAATTGATGCATATTGCTACCTGTCGCCTTTTCAGTGCTATGGGGTTTTATGAACTGGAGGGCCTCGACCAAGACGGCTGGCCCCATTGGCGACTGGTCAAACCTATTCCCAATTACACACTTCTCGAACAAGAGGTGGTCATTAAATCGTTGATCATTGATTATTTTGACGAAACATGAAAAAAATCCTCCTCATCGCCGCACTGGTGGCTTTTCACACCCTCCTCCATGCGGCACCGCCTCACAAATACGTACGCATCATCACCTCCAAAGGGGAGTGCCTATTAAAACTATACGATGAGACACCGTTGCACCGAGACAATTTCGTGAAGCTGGTGCGCGAGGGATATTACAAAGACCTGATGTTCCACCGGGTCATCAATCATTTCATGATCCAAGGTGGCGACCCCAATTCGCGGTATGCTGCAGAAAGACAGGAGCTGGGTGAGGGCGGGCCGGATTACACCATCCCGGCAGAGTTCAACGACAGCCTGTTCCATAAGAAAGGGGCCATTGGCGCAGCCCGCGATGATAATCCGGAGAAAGCATCCAGCGGCTCCCAGTTTTACCTGGTACAGGGGCGTACATTCAGTGACCGCAGGCTCGACAGTCTTGAACAGGTTGGGCCCGGCAGGCAGAAAATCCCGCCATATCAGCGCCAAGTCTACAAAACACTGGGCGGCACGCCCCATCTCGATCAGAACTACACGGTTTTCGGAGAGCTCATTTCCGGGATCACCGTTGTCGATAGCATCGCCGCCGTACCGACAGACGGGAACGACCGCCCACTGGAAGACCAACGTATGGAAATGGTGCTCCTCACCCGCCGGGAGGCTATTAACCTGGAACGCGAACAAGCCGGACTTGAACCTCGCAATAGCATTTTTACGAAATTTCTGGATTTATTCAGACCCAAGTACTAACGGCGTCATCGTTCCTTCTTTCCAAATATACGCTTGAAGAAACCGCCTGTTTTTTCGGATGCTTTTTTGGCCTCTTCAGCCGCATTCATTAGCCGGCGTTCGCGCTCCGGACTGATACCCGCACATTCCTTTATCCCTTGCAGAAGACTTTGCCAGACCGTCTTGAAAAACGAAAAGGTTGGCGGGCGAACATAGCTGATGCGCCCCGTATGGTATTTGCCGTTCGCATCGGGATTGCTGTCATTGATGATGAAGCTGTTGGCAAGGAAGGAAATGACTTTTTTCGACGACTTCTCCCCATCCTGTTCATTAGCCAGCAAGTTGAGTCGCATGTTGTTATAATCGAAATGTAGCGTTCCGCGCGCTCGGCGGTCGTCTGCCGTCACGTCAAAACGTATACCTTTAATGTTGGCACTCGCCACCTCCGCATTCAATAGTGGTGTGAGGATGCGGTTAAGCGGCCGCCCGTCCATTTGGCCGAGCGTCCCTTTATAGGTATGGGCGCCGCGCTTGTCGAGCATATCGAAGGTAAACTCCACATCCAATTTGCCCATGCCCATCATATACGACGTCACATTCGCCACCATCGTTTGGTCCTCCAGCAGGGCCACAGAATCGTTAGTAACGTTCCGAAATAAGCCGCTCGTACGTTCAAAGGTGATTTCTCCTTCTTTTTTATACTTACGGCTCACCTCCGCGTAACTGATATCGACGTTGTTCATCAACACCGAGTCCATTTTTATCGGCTGCTTCAGCTGGAGGAGGAGCTGGTGCGGCGACTTACCGATCTTGTTGCTTGGCTTCTTGGGGTAACGCAAGTCGTTAGCTATCGCTACAGCGCCGCTGTCGATATGCAGACTTCCGGCATAGAGCTTCTGGTTATGCACAAACCGCTGCAGGTCGATGTTTTCAAGCCTGATGGTCGGAAAATCGAGTATGACCATATCTGATGCCTGCTGCTTCCGTTTAAAATATTCCGCCTTGCTCATCCGCGGCGCATATTTGAGGCCCGAAAGTGTTACCTGTTTGTAAAGCGTTGCTATTTGCAGCCGATCGAAACTTACATAATAAAAACTGTCGGGCGTTTCATACCGAAGTCCCGGCATGTCGATATCGATTGCACGGGTATGGTAGAACCGTGTCGTATCGAATTGCGACAGCGAGTCGATCAGGATATCACTTACCTGCACGTTCAAGTCGTGCAATATGGTTTCGCTACGCGTGGAATCCGTCTTTTTCGAAAATTTAAATTGGATACCATTCAACGTCATCCTCGACACGCTCACTTCGCGCAGGATATCAGATATCCGTTGGTAGAGGCTCCGTTCATCCCGTTTGGTGGTAACGGTATCGTTATATACATGGTATTTGTTAACCACATGTATACTTGGCGTATCGATGATGATGTCGTCGATATGCAGCTTGCGCTCCGTAAGGATTCGGCGAGGGTAGAACTGCTTAATCCGCAGGTTTGCAACACGGATGTGGTAAATATTATCTGGCGCCTGCTGTCGGCGTTCCATCTGGGCATACCGGTTGGTATCGGCGGTGAGCTGCAGGTTTTTGATCGAGGCGTTGCCGGTAATCAGGTTAAAATCCAGCCGATCATAAGCAATGAGGTACAAGCTATCGGTGGAGCTAATAATGGCTTCCTTAAGCTGCGCATCCAATATCGGTTTCCAATGGCGGCTCAAGTACCATGCACCAATCGTTATGACAATCAACAGGGCAACAGCGATGCCGATTATCCATTTCCAAACGGGCCTCATAAAAAGTAAACGTTAATTCTTATAATTTCTTCAGTTTATTGCCTTCATCGTATTGACCAAAGAACACCAATTGGTTATGAATGTTTTCGTGCAGCAACGGAGTTGTGGCCGATATATTATAAAAAAACGGAGAACCGCCTCTTTCGATTTGAATTCTCCGTTTTTAACCTTAAATACAACCGTAGTTGCAAATCAGGCACCAAGTTGAGTATCTTCACTGGCATTTGTCTCATGCTATTGCTAATGAAAGCGATTGCAATTCGTCGTTGCAGCTTGTCATATACGCTTCTCTCCGTAGAGTTCCACGTGATGAACAAACCCCCGATGCATATGGTGATCGTGTCGCATACCGTTGGTAGTTGACTACGTTCCGTTTGGCATAAAACCTCCTGGAACCAATCCCTTGCAAAAGTCATCCGATGGTATCGGCCTTTCGGCTCTCCGCCATCTTTGCGATGCTTCATTCGGGCTATGTTAAAGAACTCCGTTCTTGATAGTACCAAGGTAACAATAAAAGGCTTTCGATGCAAGAAAAAAGTGATTTATTTTATTAACACGTTTTCCACGCTGATCGAATGGCTTATCAACAACCGAGGGTCGCCCATAATACCCCTATGGAGCGCATAGGGCTATATGAAGTGAAGCTATCCACAATCACGTGTTGCTGGGTTATCCACAAGAGAAGCTAGGGGCACAGGACAAAAAGCCTAGCGTTTCTTCGTAAAAACGTCTGGTCGGCTGCTCCACTGCACAAAAAAACAGTATTTTTATCCCATGGCGACAACCCGGAAGATTTTCGTTTTAGACACCTCAGTGATTCTCTATGACCACAATGCGCTCAATAATTTCCAGGAGCACGATGTAGCCATCCCCATCCAGGTGCTCGAGGAGCTCGACAACATGAAGGGCGGCAACGAGACCCGCAATTTCGAAGCACGGGGATTCATCCGCCTCATCGACGAACTATCAGGCAAGAAGCTGATTAACCAGTGGGTGCACCTCAATGGCAAAACCAACGGGCGGTTCCGGGTTATACTGCCCAGCCACCCATTGCCCGTAGATGCAGTGGATGTGTTCGGCAACGATAAATACGATCACCAAATCATCAATGCTGCATTCATCCTGATGGGCGAGCATCCCGATAAAAAAGTAGTGTTGGTATCCAAAGACATCTGCCTGCGGCTTAAAGCCAAGGCACTCAACTTGCACGCGGAGGACTACGAGACCGGCAAAATCAAAAATGTGGAAGCGCTCTACACCGGCAAGACCATACGCCGTGATGTACCCGCGGCGCTAATGGATGCCCTGCGGCAAAAAACGCCGGCCGCGGCCGAGGGAGTCACCGTCGACCATATTGGTGCCAACCAGTTTTATGTGCTTAAACAGCAGCGAAAAACTATTTCTGCATTCTACCACAAAGGCTCCCACGCCTTCATACCTGTATCGGGGGCTCCGGTATTCCGTATCAAGCCGCGTAATCAGGAGCAGGCTTTCGCGCTCCATGCCCTCCTAGACCCCTCCATCCGGCTGGTCAGCATCCAAGGCAATGCCGGTACGGGAAAAACGTTACTGGCCCTCGCCAGTGCATTGGAACAGCGTAAACAGTATCGGCAGATTTACATTACCCGCCCCGTCATCCCGTTGAGCAATCGGGAGATTGGCTTCCTCCCGGGCGACGCTAAGTCGAAAACAGACCCGTTTTTAGCCCCGATCTGGGATAACCTCCGGTTTATTAAAGAGCAGTTTGCCGATGACCCCAAAATGAATGACAAAATCGACGAGCTCATTGCCAATGAAAAGGTTGCCATCGCGCCGCTGGCATTTATCCGCGGCCGCACACTCACCAAGATTTTCTTCATCGTCGATGAGGCGCAAAACCTCACGCCCCACGAAATCAAAACCATCATCTCGCGGGCAGGCGAGCACACCAAGGTTGTTTTCACCGGCGATATCTATCAAATAGACACCCCCTATCTCGACGCCGAGAGCAACGGGCTTTCCTATCTTATCGAACATGTGAAAGATCATCCCCTCTATGCTCATATCACCCTGCAGAAGGGCGAACGCAGCGAGTTGGCCAACCTCGCCAATGATCTGCTTTAACTTCTGTTACATCGTCGCAATCCGCCACACTTTCGGGTAGTAATTGTTGATGCGGTTGGGGAGCACTTTCATCCACCCCAACGCCACGCCTTCATAAGCGGCAAGCGCCCACCCCCGTATCCCATGCTTATTGATGGTGGGCGGCAGGCTTCCCTTGCGCAGGTAGTGCAGCGCCTCGTCCTCCGCCAGTGCCACGGTGGGTATATCCGGTCGACGCACGAGGCTCAACGCCAGGTCGTGCGCCGGGATAAGGTCGCCGTTGGCCAACCATCCTACGTACGTACCGGCATTGCGGAGATACAGCATATTGCGAAGTATATGCAGGTCGGTCTCCCATCTTTTGGGTAGGATATGGATGTCTTCGCCTATGGTAAACGTGCAATAGTCATCAATGCCGCTAACCCACTTCTTCAATGCCGGAACCGTTGTCCGCTCCACCTTCGGTTTGCGATGGTCAAACGTAGGTTGTTTGCTTACCTTTCGAAATGCCGCCAGGAAAAAGCCCTCCCCGCGCAGCTTATGCGGGTAGAACCGATAGCCGGGGCACGCGTGCTTGTCAGACAGCGTTTGCTCGATTCCCCATTCTGCGGCAATGGGGATGCTCAGCGGCTCCAGCCCCTGTGTATCGCATAGCCAATCAGCTATCTTTTCATCCTCTTCCCGGGAATACGAGCAGGTCGAATACAATAACACGCCCCCTTCTTTGAGCGCCGGCAAACTCGTAGCGAGGATACGCTGTTGTCGTTCACAGCAAAGCTGTACGGCCGATTCAGACCACGCATTAATCGCTTCGTGATCCTTGTGAAACATGCCGGACCCGGAGCATGGCGCGTCCACCAACAGCAGGTCCACATACCCCGGCAGGTGGCCGAATGCAGAAGGGTCATTATTGGATACCACCGTGTTGGGTCGCCCCCAACGCACAAGATTATCTACCAGCGCGGTTGCCCGTGCTTTGATGAGTTCATTGGCAATAAGCAGACTATCCGCATGGAGGTAGCTGTTCAGCAACGTACTCTTCCCGCCGGGGGCTGCGCATAGGTCCAGCGCCACCAGTGGCTCCTTATCCAGCCCGAGCGTTCGTATGGCGTGGGCCACAAACATCGATGATGCCTCCTGCACATAATAACACCCGGCATGGAAAAGCGGGTCGAGCGTAAATACAGGCCTTTCCGCGAGGTAATAGCCCGTATCGCACCAAGGCACCGGGTCGGCGGTTATCTCGCCAGGCAATTTCCGCTTGGCGGGATTGACCCGGATGGCCGTGAATCCCCCTTCTTTCTCGTGTACGGCCTCGAAAGCCGCCGTATCAAACCCTGCCGAGTTGCCCAATCGGCGTACCAGGGCGGGTGGAAGAATGTTGCTCATGGCCGGTAAAGTTATGAATTCGAAAAAAAAAGCTTACGTTTGTTTTTGCAATTATGACCAAGCATATCGTTACATATTAATATTCGTCTTTTACCCATACGAATATGCCGACGCATTTAGAAGTGGCCGATGAACTGGTGGCTCGCCTTAAAAAAGGCGAGGAGGCCGCTTTTAAGATAATTTACGACCTGTTGCACGCACGGATCTACCGAATGGTTCTTTCATTGGTTAAAGATGCCGCCAAAACCGACGAAGTGCTTCAGGAGACCTTTGTAAAGCTTTGGCTGAATCGCGAGAAACTAACTATCGACCAACCTTTATATCCTTTCGTGTACCTAACCGCCAAGCGATTGGCTATCGACCATTTCCGAAAAGCGCTGCAGGAAAGCGACATGCTGGCGTACTTGACCAACCAAAGCAAACGGTACACAAACGACACCGAAGAGGCCGTTTTCCTTGCTGACCTTACCCGCTTGACCGACGAAAGCATCAAAGCCTTGCCGGTGCAACAACAGGCTGTGTTCATACTCAGTCGACACGAGGGCCTCTCATATGACGAGATTGCCCAACGTTTACATATTTCACCAAATACGGTACGAAACCATATGGTATGTGCCTTGCGGACGTTGAGGCACCATTTTACCAAACATGGTGTGATTTACGGCTTGCTTTTAGCTTGGCCGTTCATTTGAATGCGTCTACTACAAATAAATTACCACGTCACTAGTCCTTCTTGTCCATTCGTCCGTTATCTATTATAAATAAGGGTCAATGTCGAGCGTACACTGCCTTTAAAAAAACGAAGGGATCATGCCAATTGATAAAATAAAGCTACGTTTGCTACTCAAGAAATACCTCAATGACAACATCGGGTCTAATGAGCTGCAAATGTTGCGGCAATACGTCTTGCATACAGACGACCCTACACTACTAGAGCAGGTTTTGGACGAACTTTGGCGTGAGCAAACGGACGAGACGGATCAGCCAATTCCCAGTGCTCGTTTGTATCAGTCAATCCTCCATCAGGCAGAAATACAAGGCAACCTACCCATTAGGAACAGCGTTCCGATGGCTGCTCGGTGGCGCTTTGCAGCAGCTATTGCAGCATTACTTTGTATATGTGCCGGGCTTTTTTGGTTTATACAGTTGGTTCCAACAAGTCGTCCGCACCCGGGCAATACCGAACAGGCCATCGTCCCTGGAGGGAATAAAGCAACCTTAACCCTGGCAGATGGACGAACCGTGTTCCTTAGCGAGGCGCAAAGTAATGTTGTCGTCAATGGCGATGACATGCGATATGGCGATGGGTCGATGGTCTTGAAGCATCAGCAGGCACCTCCCGACGCCCTCCCGACACTCATGACCATCACTACCCCGCGGGGTGGTACCTATCAGATCACGCTGTCTGACGGGACGAAAGTGTGGCTCAATTCGGCCAGTATGCTGACATACCCACAACATTTCGATGTTCAAGAGCGCATTGTTCAGCTTGAGGGTGAGGCCTATTTTGAAGTGACGTCTCAACCCCAAGAAAAGGAATCGCCACCCGTTCCCTTTTTGGTAAAAACAAGCAACCAGACGGTTCGGGTGTTGGGTACGCGTTTCAATATTACGGCCTATCCTGACGAGGCAAACACAAAAACAACGCTGGTAGAGGGGTCGGTCCAAGTCACCAACCTGTCTTCACGAGTAATTAAAAAGCTTATTCCCGGCAACCAGAGCATTACACGGGGACGGTATATGGAAGTCAAGGAGGTGGACGCCGATCCGGAAATAGCTTGGAAAGACGGCTATTTTGCTTTTGCCGACGAGCACATCAGTAACGTCATGAGCACCATTGCACGATGGTATAACATCGAGGTGGAATACCAAGGCGATATGACCAATAAATACTTCGGTGGCACGCTCTCACGGTTCGAAGATTTCGAGACGTTGTTGAAGACCATCGAACTCACAGGATCTGTACGATTCAAAATAATGGGGAGGAGGGTAATCGTGATGACTTAGCTTAAGACAAAAAACCAGCTAAAGCTATAAAAATGCAATCAGGAGCGTTGCGACCGCCCCTGATGCCTATGGCTTTAGGCCATGTGGATTTAAAAACAAGTAGGACTCATTTATAAACCTTATTCAAATGTACGAAAATATTATTACGCGTATCTATCACCTGTTATATCGGGTGAAACCTAAATATCTATTGGTTATGAAGTTGTGCGTTATCTTGTCCCTAATCAGTTGCCTGCAAGTCAGTGCATTCACCTATGCACAGCACATTACGCTGCAAAAAGAACGGGCAACATTAGCAGAAGTCTTTAAAGAGATTAAAAAGCAAACGGGTTATCACGTGTTCTACGACACGTGGACCATACGTAACACCAAACCGATTTCGCTGAGTTTGCAGGAGGCAACGATCGAAGAAGCCCTTATCGCGAGCCTTAAAGGGCAGGGACTGGGATACGAACTGGTGTCGAAAAACATCATCATTACCCCCGGAGAACTCAAGCTCCCGGCAAAACGACGCGTGGAAGCGCAGGAAGTCATCACAGGGCGAGTTACCGATGAGGAAGGCACTCCCCTTGAGGGTGTGACGGTTGCCGTGAAAAACAGCACACTCTTAGTTACAACCGATGCGGATGGCGACTACCGCATCGAGCTTCCCAGTCGAAACCACACGTTGATTTTTTCCATTATCGGTTTCGCCACGCAAGAAATACGGGTTGCGGCCCCAGGCACCGTCAATGTGGCCCTCAAAACGGAGGTGAGTGGCCTTGACGAAGTTGTCGTGGTAGGCTACGGAACACAACGCGTGGGCACCATCACAGGGTCCGTTGCAACGGTAAAAGGCGAAACCCTTACCAAAGCACCCGCCATAAACCTTTCGAACGCCATGGTAGGCAGGTTGCCGGGCTTGGTGGCTGTCACACGCTCGGGTGAGCCGGGAAGCGACAACTCCACCTTCCGCATTCGGGGTGCAAATACCCTGGGAGATAATTCGCCCCTAATTGTGGTTGACGGGATTGCCAACCGGTCGCTTGAGCGCCTAAGTGCCGCCGATATCGAAAGCGTAACCGTACTAAAGGATGCCTCCGCGGCCATTTACGGTGCGCAAGCCGCCAACGGGGTCATTTTGGTGACTACAAAGCGCGGCAGCACGGGCAAGCCACAACTCACCTTTACCTATAATGAAGGATTGAGTATGCCAACGGTCATTCCAGATGTCGCGGACGCTGCAACCTACGCGCAGATGCTCAATGAAATCAGTCAGTACGCGGGCCAACAACCCGTATTCACCGATGAGGAGATCCAAAAATACCGCGATGGCAGCGACCCGTGGGGGTATCCGAATACCAACTGGTATGACGCTACGTTCCAGTCGGCCTCCGCACAACGCACCGCCCAAGTAAGCATATCGGGCGGACAGGAGGCCCTCCAATACTTTATATCCGGGGGATACAATTACCAGGATGGTATTTATAAAAAAAGCGCCACGCACTACAAGCAATTCAATTTTCGTACAAACCTCGATGGTCAATTGTCGGAATACGTGAAGTACGGTATCAGTTTGGCGGGGCGTGAGGAAAACCGGAATTACCCCACCCGATCGGCATCGGATATTTTCCAGATGCTAAGACGGGGAAAGCCGAACATGCCGGCTTACTGGCCTAATGGGATGAATGGCCCCGATATCGAATATGGGAATAACCCCGTGGTGGTAACCACCAACCAAACGGGATATGACCGCAATAAGTCGACCATACTCGAGACCAAGGCGAACATCGACATCTCCGTGCCGTGGGTAGAGGGGCTGTCCGTATCGGCAAATGTTGCTTTTGACCGCCGGATATATAACAATAAGCTCTGGCAGTTGCCTTGGTACCTGTACGCATGGGACGGCGCGAGCAGGGATGACAACGGCGACCCGATTTTGGTCGAGGGGCAAAAAGGATTTACCAATCCGCAGCTCACCCAAGACATGCAGAACGCCGACCTCCTGACTATGAACACCCTCTTCAACTACGACCGTACATTCGGCGATAGACACCACGTCAAAGGTCTATTTGGCGTGGAACGTATTACGGGCGAAACAATGCGTTTCGAAGCCTTCCGTAGATACTTCGTGTCGACCGCCTTGGATCAGCTTTTTGCTGGGGGCGACGCCGAGAAAAACAGCACCGGTACCGCTAGCGAACAGGCTAGGCTCAACTATTTCGGCCGGTTGAATTACGATTTCGATAACAAATACCTGTTTGAGTTCGTCTGGCGATACGATGGCTCTTACATCTTTCCTGCCGCCAAGCGATTCGGATTCTTTCCTGGGGTATCTTTGGGATGGCGTGTGTCTGACGAACCCTTCTGGGAAGATATACGACCCGTTGTGAGCGACTTCAAGTTAAGGGGTTCATGGGGACAGACCGGCAACGACCGTATCACCGCCTATCAGTACTTGGCAAGCTATGGCTTCCCATCGGCCGCAAATGGCATCTATGTGTTTAATGGCGACGTGGAAAACAAGATACTGGAAGAGTTGCGCATTCCAAACCCGAACGTTACCTGGGAGGTTGCGAACCAGTCCAACATTGGCTTTGACGCCGGATTCCTCCATGGTAAAATGACATTTTCTGCCGAATATTTCTATAATTTACGGACCAATATCCTGTGGTCAAGAAACGCTTCGGTACCCGAATCGACCGGGCTAACGCTACCTCGCGAAAACATCGGCGAAGTCGAAAACCAGGGTGCCGAATTCCAAGTCGGTTATAACAACCGTGCCGGCGAATTCCAATATGGGATATCAGCAAATATCAATTTCAATAAAAACCGGATCCGGTTCTGGGACGAAATACCCGGTGTGCCGGACTACCAACGATCTACAGGCTACCCCATGGACACCGAGCTGTATTACAAGGCAATAGGTGTATTCCGCGATCAACCAGCGGTGGACGCCTACCCCCATTGGGCCGGTGCCCGCCCCGGCGACATCATCTACGAAGATGTAAATGATGATGGCGAAATCAATGGCCTCGACCGTATCCGGGTATATAAAACCGAGCTGCCCACGCATACCGGCGGGTTGAACCTCGACCTTTCTTTCAAGGGCTTCTACACCTCCTTGTTCTTCCAGTGGGCCACCGGTGCCATCCGAAACAACTATTACCAGATGCAGGGAGAAGCAGGCAATTTCCTCAAACAAGATGTGGAAGGCCGTTGGACTCCGGATAATCCCGATGCGTCGAAACCGCGTATATGGAACCGGTACAACGAATACTGGCGTCAGAACCCGGGCACCAATACCTATTGGCTCCAAAATTCCGACTATGTCCGCCTCAAGAACTTCGAGCTCGGCTACAGTATACCTTCCGCGTTCTGCGAAAAGTTATGGTTAAGCGGCGCACAGGTCTATTTTACGGGCATGAACCTCCTCACATTTACCGCCGTGAAGGATTTTGATCCCGAAACCACCTCAGCTACAGCCTATCCGCTTAACAAAGTGTATAACCTGGGTGTATCATTAACGTTTTAATAGCTGAAGAAATCATGAAGAAAAGAACCTATATAATAGCAGCATTTACCGGAATTTCCTTATTTGCCACCTCGTGCAATCAAGATTTTCTAGAAACGCTCCCCAAAACAGAGTTTTCGGAAACCGCTGTCTGGAGTGATCCCGCCTTGGTAGAAACCTTTATCAACCAGATCTATTTCCGGCTTGATGAACCGTTAACCGATGGCCGGATGAAAGCCAACATCGTCGATGAAGCCCACTACCGGGGAAACGCGCCATCGCTCAACTTCAAGAATGGCATTATTACGGCAGACAATATCCCCGCATACGGATTTTCACGGATGCGTAGTTGGGCAGACCTATACAAGACCATCCGATTTTGCAACCTCTTTTTCAGCAAGGTAGAAGAAGTTCCTTTCAGTGATGCGCTGGTGGACGGCAAAACAGAAAAAGAACGGATGACCGGCGAAGCCCATTTCCTGCGCGCGTACCTCTACCATTTCCTCACCAGCACATACGGCGGCGTACCGCTCATCACGGACGCCTATGAATTGGGTGACGAATTCAAGGCCGCGCGGAACACCTATGCCGAATGTGTGGGTTTCATTGCGGCCGAATGTGATAAAGCGGCGGCGTTGCTCCCCGAAGCGCATTCCGGTGACAACCTGGGCCGGGCAACCAAAGGAGCCGCTTTGGCGCTGAAGGCACGCGTATTGCTCTATGCGGCGAGCGATCTGTATAACACCGATGTGTTTCCATCTTATGAGCATCCCGAACTCATCGGCTACACCGACGGCAACCGCGCCGCGCGCTGGCAGGCCGCCAAAAATGCAGCAAAAGACGTAATCGATCTCAACCAGTATTCACTTTTCCGAGCTAACCCAAGTCCCGCGGATTCCGTTGCCCAGAACTATGTTGATCTTTTCATGTCCAGACACAACGAAGAAGACATCTTTGTGAAGTTCTTTACCGTGCCCATGGGGCAGCGTTTCGGATTGTATACCTCACCCAACGGTTACCATGGATGGGGCGCCAATGCACCGATCGGTAACGTCGTAGATGACTTCGAGATGGCCGATGGCACCAAATTCGACTGGACAAACCCCGACCATGCGGCCCAACCGTACAAAAACCGGGAGCCCCGGTTTTATGCGACCATCCTATACAACGAGGCCCCATGGCGCGAACGCCCGGATGACGTAAAAGGGATGGATCCGTTGAACAAGATACAGACCGGCCGCTGGCAACGCTGGGACAATGCCACCAACAGCATGGTGGAAGAGTTTGGCGTCGATACCCGTAAAAGTCCGATTGAAGATTGGAATGGATCTTATACCGGTTATTATCTTCGCAAGTACCTCGACCCCAATAATGACGCACAATATGTGCGGCAAACGGTTACATGGCGGTTTATCCGCTACACCGAGGTTCTCCTCAACTATGCCGAAGCCTGCATCGAATTGGGAGAAGACGCCGAAGCCAGGGCAACCATCAATAGCGTACGGAAACGGGCCGGTTTACCCGGGTTGACCGAGTCGGGCGAAGCACTCAAAGAAAGATACCGCAACGAGCGGCGAATCGAGCTTGCCTTCGAAGACCATCGTTTCTATGATATACGTCGGTGGGCCATTGGTCCGGAGGCCCTCGATGTCACTACCGTTGCCGACATCGTCTATGAGCTGAACCCCGACCATACCACGGCCACGGTGCCAACCATTACGCACAAAGTGTTTGAGACGCATACGTGGCAGGACAAAGCGTATTTTCTTCCTATATTGCGCGACGAGATGAACAAGAACGATCTGCTGATACAAAACCCAGATTATAATTAGGTAGTGGAAATCGGGCACCCGTTGACTGATCTACAGCCGGGTGCCCTCTTTATACAATGACAACGAGATACAAAACATGAATAAATTCACGCTTACGTTACTGCTGCTGGTAGCTGCCATCCCAGCCGGCTGGTGCCAAATCCAAATCACCCACAGCCCTTACTTGCAGGCCCTACACGATACCGGTGTCACCATCGTATGGACAACCGACAAAGACGCGGTGGGGTGGGTGGAACTCGCGCCCGACGATGATTCTCATTTCTACAAACAGGAACGACCCAAATATTTCGCCAGCAGCCACGGCTTCAAAAACGTTTCCACCCTGCATAAAGTTACCCTGCAAGGTCTCACCCCCGGTACCACCTACCGGTATCGGGTATATTCCCAAGAGGTAACCAGCCATGTAGGCACCAAGGTAACGTACGGCGAAATCGCCGCCACCCGCGTGTACAAACAGGAGCCCCTCACCTTTACGACCAGCACCCCTGGACAGCAGCAGGTTTCCTTCGCGGTAATCAACGATATCCACGGTCGCAACGAGGTGATGAAAAACCTTCTTGGACAGCTTGATTGGCAGAAAACAGACTTGGTGTTTTTCAATGGCGATATGGCCAATAACTTATTGGATGAAACGCAGCTTTTCGCCCATTATATGGACACCGCTACCGCGCTTTTTGCCTCCGAGACTCCCATGTACTATGCCCGTGGCAACCACGAGACGCGCGGTACTTTCGCGAATGCGTTCGCCGATTATTTTCCAACCACCTCGGGCCACCTGTATTATCTGTTCCGGCGAGGGCCAGTCTGCTTCGTCGTACTCGATTGCGGCGAAGACAAGCCGGACAGCGACATCGAGTATAGCGGCATCGTGAACATGGATGCCTACCGTTCACAACAAGCCGAATGGTTGGAAGCCGCGTTACAGCGACCCGAGTACGTGGGTGCGCCCTATAAGGTGGTTATCTGCCATATGCCGCCCTTCGGCGGATGGCACGGCGAAGGAGAGATCGCGGCGAAATTTGTGCCTTTACTGAACGCGGCGGGTGCTCAGGTGATGCTGAGCGGTCACCTGCACCGGCACATCAAGCGCGATGCGGAACCTGGGACGCACAACTTCCCGATTCTCGTCAACTCCAACAACAACATGTTGCGCGTTACCGCTGATAGTGAGCGGCTTCATATCAATGTGGTAGATCAGGCAGGCAAGGTGGTAGATACGCTGACGTTGCAGCCCAGTCGATGATTTTGGCTCCATTCCGCCGCCGTTACCGGCGGCCGGAATTGGTTTTTTGTCGGACAGAAAAATTAGCTTAATAGATAATCGATGTCCTACGCGATTAACTAACTCGCAATAAAAATAACCTTTTTTTAACACCCTCCCCTAAAGGGTAGGTTATTTGTCACACAGTTATCCTATCTTTGACAAATAATTGCGTCTACTAATCGTTGTAATAATTTACCAAATACCCTGTGAGCAACCGTCGTAAATAAGTGAAGGATTACCACTGGCTATGTGATGTTGTTCACATGCGCAGTGGCCACTACCAAATAATAGTCAAATTTTACGTATATAAACTAATAAGCTAATCGTATGGAACCATTTCTTGGACAAATTATGATGGTCGGATTTAATTTCGCGCCACGTGGCTGGGCATTGTGCCAAGGCCAGTTACTTCCAATTTCACAAAACCAAGCACTATTTTCACTCTTGGGTACCACTTATGGTGGGGATGGCCGAACCACATTTGCCCTCCCCGATCTGCGAGGTAGGTGCGCCGTTGGCATGGGCCAAGGGCCAGGGCTGTCTAATTATAGCCAGGGTGAAATGGCTGGACAAGAGCATGTAACGCTTATGTCGACCCAAATGCCATCGCATACGCATCAATTAGTGGTAAGCAAAGAGAGCGGTACGCAAAGTGACCCCACCAATACCATCATCGCCAATAATCAGGTGACAATCGAGCGGGGAAATACCGTTCCCGCTAATGCCTTCAGCACCGGTCCGGGCAATGCTACCATGAGCCCACAAGCCATCCAACCGGTTGGGGGAAACCAGCCACATGAAAACAGGCAACCATACATCGCAATGAATTACATCATCGCGTTGCAAGGGATATTCCCGTCAAGAGACTAATTTTTTGAGCTGTCTGAAAATATTTTCAGACGGCTTTTTTTAACTTTCTACCTGTTGATGCACCGTTATTAAATTGCCATGAAAAACTTCTACTCTTCTGCTCTATGTATCGGATTATTGGTATTGTTCGCGTCCCAGGGGGTTCGGGGACAGACGACCATTGATTTTAATCGGGTGGCTGGAAGATATGGGTACGGCCCGACATTTGGAGACGCTCTTCCTGCTGCAGAACCGGGCGAAGTACACGAAAGCATAATAGCGGAAGGTTTTCTGTTTTCCGTCAGTGGCGGACTAACGACCGCCCAAGTTGAAGGTCGCGGTAATGAAGATGGGGTAGGACCTGGGTATAACGGGAGTAGCTGCCTATATGATAATGGTGGGACAACAGGGGATATCACCAAATGGACGATCAAAAAAGGAACAAATGGCGATTCTTTTCGATTCGTGAGCATTTACCTAGAAGATGGGGGGAATAATGGGAGCATCCAGGCAACGATCACTGGCTATAAAGGCGGTGTAGCGAAGAGCGGGGCCACTGTTAGCTTGATTCCGTCGAATAATACGGAATTGTTAGATTTTTCTGCAAATCCTGATTTTTTTGATGTCGATTTGATTGAAATCACAGCTGACGACATTAACTTCTATCTGGACGAGTTTACTTATGGTCCACCAACGTCAGTGGGCGATACCGATCCGGCGGAGGTATTGGGCATTAGCCTGGTGGGCAATCCCGCCAGTACGGCAACGACAGTTTCCTATACGGTTACGTTCTCCAAGGCGGCATCCAATGTGGATATTACTGACTTTGAGCTCACGAAGGTAGGTAGCGCTACGGGCACGATTGCCAGTATTACGGGCAGTGGCACTACCTATACGGCTGTGATCAATGGTATTTCGGGTGAGGGGAATATCCGACTGGATTTAAAAGCGGGCACGGATATTGAAAATGGTGATGGCCTAGGTGGCACTGCTGCATTCACCGGTGGGCAGGAACATTATGTGACTTCCTGTTTTATCGAGACCTTCGACCAAGGAGAGGCAGACAATGCGACAACCTTTTCGGGTAATGGGAAGAATTTTACATTGACCGGTAACTGGACCGTAAACACGGAAACGCCTAACACCGGATTGGGTGGATCCGCGTTTAATTTAAAGCGGACTTCAGGAACAGGCCCTTTTACCATTGCACCAGATGATGGGGAGATTACCGTAAATGGGCTTTACCTGTACCTGTCGTCGATAGCCGACGGTGCAGATCCGACAGCCGATGGAGCTGTAACCATCCGGGGTCTCCGATCGGGTAGTCAGGAGTATACTTTTACAAAAACTTCCGGGTTTGCAACTGATTTTAGTGCCAACTCGGGGTACACCTATATCGATTTCTCAGCCGAGAATGGAGATCCCTCCATAAAAGTGATCGATCAATTGGAGATTTCGATTGGCGGCGCATTTACTTACCTAAACTTGGATAATTTCAGCTGGTGCGCGGATGAATTCCCGCCCGCAGGGTATACCGTCAACATCGATCAGAACCCGATTACACAAGACAATCAAACTGCGGTCAGCTTTACCTTTGCGGATGCTGAAGTGGGAACAACCTACAATTATACATTCACCGGTACCGGCGGAACACCCGTGACCGGTACGGGTACGGTCACCGCGGCAACTCAACAAGTGACCGGCATTAACCTCACCGACCTAGACCCCGGTACAGTGACGCTAAGTGTAACACTTACGGATGCCTCCAGCAACGTGGGCTTACCAGTCACAAGCACCTCAACAAAGATCATCAACAACGATCCCACTGATATCATCTTAGATCCCGCTTCCATAAACCAAAGCGCGGGTGCTAACGCAGAAGTCGGCACCCTCAGCTCCACCGATCCCGATGTAGGCGATACGTATACCTATACATTGGTAGATGGAAGCGGGGGTGATAACAACGATGCATTCAATATCAGTGGTAACTCGCTATGGGCAACCGATCCATCGATATTGTCTACGGGATCGAACAACGTACGCATCCGGACCACCGATAATAAGGGCGGCTTCTATGAAAAAGCCTTTACCATTACGGTAGTCGATGATGTTGCACCGACAATTAGTAGCGTAAGTGTGCCGGCAGATGCTATTTACATTACAGGGCAGAACTTGGATTTCACGGTAAATGTATCGGAAAATGTAACGGTTATCGATACGCCACAGCTGCCGCTGACCATCGGAACTACTTCGGTCAATGCCGCCTATATGAGTGGGTCCGCTACCAGTGCCCTACTCTTCCGCTATACCGTCCAAACGGGTGATATTGACACCGATGGCATTGAAGTGGGTGCTGCTATTGTCTTGAATGGAGGTACGATTAATGACGGCGCAAGCCATCCGCTCGCGCTTACGCTCAACAGTGTAGGCGGTACAACCGGTGTATTGGTAGACGGGGTAAATGACGCCCCTACGGTCAGCGGATTGCCGGCGGGCATCACGATCATTGAAGATACGCGGGGCGAACTCAATATCGCATCGAGCAGCTTTGCTGACGAAGATAGTGATGACATTACGGTTAGGTTGTCGGTCTCAGACGGCAGAATAGCATTGGCAGCCACGGGAATTCCGGTGACACTCAACGGAAACGCTACCTCCGCAGTGACCATTGCCGGTGCCGCCAGTGCCATAAACAGCTATATAGCTATTCCTTCAAACATTATTTATATACCTTCTGCAAACCACAGTGGAACCGCTGCCGCTACCCTTACCGTCAGTGCCGATGATGGCGACGGGTCCGGAGACGTTGAACTCGGCACTGAGCCGATCAACATTACGGCAGTGAATGATGCGCCGGTCACTGTGATATCCCCAATCCCCGAGGTGACAGAAGACACGCCAGCCGCACTTACAGGAATGGGTGTGACTGACGTGGACGGAGATGACCAGACCCTTACCTTTACCGTGACTGGCGGAACTGTTACACTGGGTACGGCCGGGATTTCGTTTGGGGGATCAGGGAACGGTACCGCAGCTTTCACGGCATCCGGAACCCTCGCAAACATCAATGCTGCGTTGGCTGCCGCCACATTTACGCCAACTCCTAATCTTTCCGGAACTGATGCCGGCTCAATATCCTTCGTCTCCAATGATGGAACGGCAGGTTCCAATCAGGCCACGGTAACCTTCAATATCATCGCAGCCAATGGTGGGCCGGTCTTTGACGGTAATAAGGTTATTTTCTACACTGAAAATGGAACTCCAGCCAGGTTCAATAGCGGTGGATCAATTGAATTGACCGAAAGTGAAGGGGAGGCGATTATAGAAGCGGTAATTACTTTCAACGATCAGAGAGATGGAGATATCCTTTCAGTTGAAGCGCCGAGCCCTTATGCTGTTTCTCAAGCTGGCAATGTCATTACCCTTACCGGCACGGGTACAGCTGCCCAAATGACCAGCGTTTTGGAATCCATTGAATATAGTAACAGCGGAAATGACCCCACTATAGGAGGAACTGACAATACCAGAAATATCACCAGTATAGTGAAGGACGCTTCGGGTATTTCTTCCAATATTTTGACCGTCCAGATCGGATTAACCGCTGTCAATGATGATCTTACGATGGTTTCCTTGCCATCTGATGTTATTGCTTTTAAAAATACAGCCAGTGATTTAGATCTTTCTCCTGTTACTTTCAGCGACGTGGATGCGGGATCAAATTCTGTGACGCTTACCCTGGAGGTCAGCGATGGCATCCTTGCCGCTACCACGGGCAGTGGGGTCACTGTGGGCGGTTCAGGGACAGGTATTCTTACGCTATCAGGTACTCCGTCAGCCATTGATGGCTATTTGAACTCCCCATCCAACATTCAATACACAGGCGCTGTATTGGGAGATAATGCAGCGGTGCTCACACTTTCTGCAAATGATGGAGGAAATACCGGGACAGGAGGAGGGGCAACTGTGGAGTTGGGACAGATCCAAATAGATATCACACCGGTTAACGATGCCCCAACAGTAGCTAATCCTATCCCTGACCAGAACGCAACCCAAGGGGTGGCCTTCAGCTTCCAATTTGCGGCCAATACGTTTGCAGATGTGGATGCAGGTGATGTCCTGACCTATGCTGCCCAACTGAACGGGGGCGGCAACTTGCCGGCCTGGCTAAGCTTTGATGGGGACACGCGTACCTTTAGTGGCACGCCAGCTAACAGTGATGTGGGTTCATTGGAGATTGATGTCATTGCAGATGACGGCAACGGCGGTACGGTGACGGATACCTTTACCCTTACCGTTAACGCTCCTCCTACGGTCAGCGGATTGCCGGCGGGCATCACGATCATTGAAGATACGCCGGGTCAACTCAATATCGCATCAAGCACCTTTGCTGACAGCGATAGCGATGAGATTACGGTTACATTGTCGGTCTCAGACGGTAGAATAGCATTGGCAGCCACGGGAATTCCGGTGACACTCAACGGAAACGGTACCTCA
Source organism: Parapedobacter flavus (assembly GCF_035818675.1). NCBI lineage: Bacteria > Pseudomonadati > Bacteroidota > Sphingobacteriia > Sphingobacteriales > Sphingobacteriaceae > Parapedobacter > Parapedobacter flavus. Next base: position 77,940 of record NZ_JAYKZZ010000016.1, on the reverse strand, counting down.
GCAGTAACACTTGGCGGTGCCGCGGGTGCCATAAACAGCTATATAGATATTCCTTCAAACATCATTTATATACCTTCTGCAAACCACAGTGGAACCGCAGCCGCTACCCTTACCGTCAGTGCCGATGATGGCGACGGGTCCGGAGACGTTGAACTCGGCACTGTGCCGATCAATATTACGGCAGTGAATGATGCACCCGTTGTCACCACCAGCGGCGGAACCACCCCATTCATTGAGCGGGTTATCGGTGGTCCGGTTCCAATCGCCATCGACGATGCCTTAACGATAAGCGACCCGGACAATACCTCCTTGGCTTCGGCGAACGTGGCGGTTACCGGCAATTTCCAGGCAGATGAAGATTTGCTTGCGTTTGTAAACGACGGCAGTACGATGGGGAATATCGACGGTAGCTACGATGAAACGACAGGTACGCTTATGCTTACCTCTGTGGGCGCCACCGCTACGTTGGCGGAATGGCAAGCGGCCCTGCGTGCAGTAACCTACAGCAATAACTCACAGCATCCAAATACCACCACGCGTACGGTCAGTTTTGAAGTCAATGATGGGACAGCTGATAGCGCGCCTGCTACAAAAGATGTCAATGTGGTGGCGGTAAATACGGCGCCGGTTGCTGTGGATGACCCGGTGACGGTAAACGAAGATATACCGGCAACCGGAAATGCATTAACGAACGACTCGGATGTGGAGGGCAACGCACTGACGGCGTCCTTGGTTACCGCGCCCGTTAACGGAACGGTGGTATTGAATGCGGACGGCAGCTTTACATACACGCCGAATAGCAACTATAATGGACTGGATAGCCTGGAATACCAAGTGTGTGACAACGGAACGCCTTCCCTATGTGACACGGCCTGGGTACGCTTTACCATCAGCGCCGTGAACGATGCACCGATAATCACCGGAACACCGGCAACAACGGTAAACCAAGATGCGGCATACAGCTTCACGCCGATTGCTAACGATATCGATGCGGGTGATGTATTGACATTCAGCATTGCCAACAAACCCGACTGGGCCACCTTCAACGCCAACACCGGTGAGCTCTCCGGCACTCCGGGCAACAGTGACGTGGGCACCACCACAGATATCATCATCACGGTGAGCGATGGTGTGCTCGATGCCAGCCTTGCGGCATTCGATCTGGAAGTAGCCAGTGCGATCATCTCGGGTTTAACCTTACCGAATAGTAATTTTGTGTATGACGGTACTGCCAAGTCACTGGAAATCGATGGCACCCTCCCGCAGGGCACATCGGTGAGTTACGCAGATAACAGCCGAACGGATGTCGGCACGCAGAAAGTAACGGCAACCGTTGAAGGCGCCGGTTATACACCATTGGTGCTCACGGCCGACTTAACCGTTACCCGGGCAACCATCACCGGCATCACGCTTGACGACGGTAGCTTCACCTACGACGGTACAGCCAAGTCGCTGACCATCGCTGGAACCCTGCCAGAAGGCACATCGGTGAGTTATGCTGATAACAGCCGAACGGATGTCGGCGCGCAGGAAGTGACCGCAACCATAACCGGCAGCAATTACGAAGATCTTGTGCTTATGGCCGACCTGACCGTCACGCCGGCAATAATCACCGGCATCACACTGGCGGACGCAAGCTTTGTATATGATGGCACGGCACAATCACTGGAAATTACAGGAACATTGCCCGACGGCACCACGGTTGCCTACACGGGCAACAGCCTGACGGATGTGGGTACGCAACAAGTAACCGCTACCATAACCGGCAGCAACTACGATGACCTGGTGCTCACGGCAGACCTAACCGTCACGCCGGCAACCATCACCGGCATCACACTGACGGACGCAAGCTTCGTATATGATGGCACGGCACAATCACTGGAAATTACAGGAGCATTGCCCGATGGCACCTCAGTGAGCTACGCGGATAACAGCCGCACCGACATCGGCACGCAGGAAGTGACCGCAACCGTCAGCGGCGGTAATTACGATGACCTGGTGCTCACGGCTGACCTCACCGTCGCGCCGGCAACCATCACCGGCATCACACTGACGGACGCAAGCTTCGTATAGGATGGCACGGCACAATCACTGGAAATTACAGGAACATTGCCCGACGGCACCACTGTTTCCTACCCGGGCAACAGCCTGACGGAGTTGGGTACGCACCAAGTTACCGCTACCTTAAGCGGCAGCAAGTACGATGACCTGGTGCTCACGGCGGACCTCACCGTCGCGCCGGCAACCCTCACCGGCATCACACTGACGGACGCAAGCTTCGTATAGGATGGCACGGCACAATCACTGGAAATTACAGGAACAGTGCCCGATGGCACCTCAGTGAGCTACGCGGATAACAGCCGCACCGACGTGGGCACGCAGGAAGTGACCGCAACCGTCAGCGGCGGTAATTACGATGACCTGGTGCTCACGGCTGACCTCACCGTCGCGCCGGCAACCATCACCGGCATCACACTGACGGACGCAAGCTTCGTATATGATGGCACGGCACAATCACTGGAAATTACAGGAGCATTGCCCGATGGCACCTCAGTGAGCTACGCGGATAACAGCCGCACCGACGTGGGCACGCAGGAAGTGACCGCAACCGTCAGCGGCGGTAATTACGATGACCTGGTGCTCACGGCCGACCTCACCGTCACGCCGGCAACCATCACCGGCATCATGCTGGCCGATGGCAGCTTTGTGTACGACGGCACGGCGAAGTCACTAGCCATCACTGGTACACCGCCGCAAGGCACGGAGGTAATCTACACCAGCAACAGCCGCACCGACGCGGGTACACAAGAAGTGACCGCAACCGTCAGCGGCGGTAATTACGATGACCTGGTGCTCACGGCCGACCTCACTGTCACGCCGGCAACCATCACTGGCATCATGCTGGCCGATGGCAGTTTCGTGTACGACGGTACGGCACAATCACTGGAAATTACAGGAACATTGCCCGATGGCACCTCAGTGAGCTACGCGGATAACAGCCGCACCGACGTCGGCACGCAGGAAGTGACCGCAACCGTCAGCGGCGGTAATTACGATGACCTGGTACTCACGGCCGACCTCACCGTCACGCCGGCAACCATCACCGGCATCATGCTGGCCGATGGCAGCTTTGTGTACGACGGCACGGCGAAGTCACTAGCCATCACTGGTACACCGCCGCAAGGCACGGAGGTAATCTACACCAGCAACAGCCGCACCGACGCGGGTACACAAGAAGTGACCGCAACCGTCAGCGGCGGTAATTACGATGACCTGGTGCTCACGGCCGACCTCACTGTCACGCCGGCAACCATCACTGGCATCATGCTGGCCGATGGCAGTTTCGTGTACGACGGTACGGCACAATCACTGGAAATTACAGGAACATTGCCCGATGGCACCTCAGTGAGCTACGCGGATAACAGCCGCACCGACGTCGGCACGCAGGAAGTGACCGCAACCATTACGGGCGGTAATTACGATGACCTGGTACTCACGGCCGACCTCACCGTCACGCCGGCAACCATCACCGGCATCATGCTGGCCGATGGCAGCTTTGTGTACGACGGCACAGCGAAATCACTGGTCATCACTGGTACACCGCCGCAAGGCACGGAGGTAATCTACACCAGCAACAGCCGCACCGACGCGGGTACACAAGAAGTGACCGCAACCGTCAGCGGCGGTAATTACGATGACCTGGTGCTCACGGCCGACCTCACTGTCACGCCGGCAACCATCACTGGCATCATGCTGGCCGATGGCAGTTTCGTGTACGACGGTACGGCACAATCACTGGAAATTACAGGAACATTGCCCGATGGCACCTCAGTGAGCTACGCGGATAACAGCCGCACCGACGTCGGCACGCAGGAAGTGACCGCAACCATTACGGGCGGTAATTACGATGACCTGGTACTCACGGCCGACCTCACCGTCACGCCGGCAACCCTCACCGGCATCATGCTGGCCGATGGCAGCTTCGTGTACGACGGTACGGCACAATCACTGGAAATTACAGGAACATGGCCCGATGGCACCTCAGTGAGCTACGCGGATAACAGCCGCACCGACGTCGGCACGCAGGAAGTGACCGCAACCATGACGGGCGGTAATTACGTTGACGTGGTTCTCACGTGCGACCTCACCGTCACGCCGGCAACCCTCACCGGCATCATGCTGGCCGATGGCAGCTTTGTGTACGACGGCACAGCGAAATCACTGGTCATCACCGGTACACCGCCGCAAGGCACGGAGGTAATCTACACCAGCAACAGCCGCACCGACGCGGGTACACAAGAAGTGACCGCAACCGTCAGTGGTGATAATTATGAAGACCTTGTGCTCACGGCGAACCTCACCGTCACGCCGGCCACACGCAGCATCGCCTTTCCCACCATCCCGGCCAAGACCTACGGCGATGCAGATTTCGATGCGGGAGCGACGGCCAGCAGCGGGGAGCCAATCACCTACACGAGTAGCGACCCGTCCGTGGTGGAAGTGACTGCGAGCGGGCAGCTCCGCATCACGGGGGCGGGTGAAGCCATCATCACAGCCACCGCACCCGAAAACGGAAACTACAGCAACCGCCCTGAAGCCACACAGGTGCTGACGGTAGGCAAGGCCAGCCAATCCATCACCTTCAACGCCCCGGCACAGGTGAACAGAGATGCAGGTACCGTCCCGCTGGACGTATCGGCCTCCAGCGGACTGCCCGTATTGCTCAGCATTGACGATGAAGAGGTGGCCACCCTGGAGGGCACGTCGCTCAACATCCTGCGCCTGGGCACGGTGCGCATCACCGCCACACAGGCCGGCGATGTCAACCACGGGGCCGCGGAACCGGTGACAGTGACCCTGCGAGTGGTAGACCCCACATCGGACATACCCATCCGGATACACCAAGCCGTGTCGCCCAACGGCGATGGCATCAATGAGTACCTCATCATCGAGGCCATCAAGGACTACCCAAACAACCGCGTGCGCATTTTCAACCGCAACGGAACGGTGGTGTGGGAAGCCTCGGGTTACAACAACGGTACGGTAGCCTTCCGCGGAATCGGCACGGGACAGAACAGGGTACAGGCGGGCACTTACTTCTACGTGGCCGAAATCAGGGTAGACGGCGAGTGGAAATACGAGAAGGGATGGTTTGTGTTGAGATATTGATCGGTGAGTTTGTGAACAAGTGAGTTGTGAACAAGTGAGAGGGGCAGACTCCCAGGCTCACAAGTTAACAGGTTCACAAGCTCACAAAAAAACATAAAAAGTGATGAAAAAGAAACTATTGATTATAGGGGCGATGTTGGGGTTGGTAACATACCTACACGCCCAGCAACCGCTCACCCACACCCAACACGGCCAACTACGCACGGTAACCAACCCCGCGGCCAGCCTGATGCACATGGGTGGGGAGGTGTCGGTGATCGGCCGGCGGCAGTGGGTGGGCCTGGATGGTGCCCCCACGGTGTTCTGGGGCAGCGGCCACATCGGCCTGCAGCGGGCGGGCGCCACCGCGGGCATCACCATCCGCCACGAGAGCATGGCTGTGGAGAAGCTCACCGAGGCCTCGGCCTTTTTCGCCAAGAGCGTGCGCATCTCGGAGACCGAATACCTCGGGCTTTCGCTCAATGCTGGCTTCAGCTATATGGATGGCCGCTTCTCGCAGCTGGACCCGATGGACCCGGCCTTCCGCGAAGATGTGAAAGAGACCGACGCACTGGTAGGCTTCGGGGTGATGCTGTACCGCCCGGAGCGGTACTATGTGGGGCTGTCTTTGCCGCGGCTCATGCTGGGCAACCTAGGTGTGGGCGGCGGCGAGAGCCGCTACAACTTCCGCAACCTCTACCACCTCACGGCAGGGGCACTGTTCGATCTCGGGGACGACTTCCAGTTCCGCCCGAGCGTGCTGGTGACCTATTCGGAAAGCCTGCGGCCGCAGGCGGAGGCTTCGGCCCTGTTCTTCGTGAAAAGGGTGTTCGGCATCGGCCTCAATGCTCGCAGCTACGGCGAGCTGGCCGGCATGGCGCAGTTCAACTTCAGCGGCATCGGACTGGGCTATAGCTACCAATTCAATCCGGGTAACCAGCCGCTCAACCGGCGCATCAATAATACCACCCACGAGATTGGGCTCAGCTACCGATTCGATAGGGCCGTAGGTCTGCTTTAAACGATGTAACGATTCACTGACCCCTTCCTGGGGTTTGTTGATGTGCCGATTTGCACGTATTTTTGTGCCATTAGAAAGAAACCATGGGCACGAAAACCGACAAACACAAGCACCTTGACATCGTCGTATCGGGGAAAGTACAGGGCGTATATTTCCGGCTCACCACGAAAGCCGTGGCCGACCAACTGGGGGTAAAAGGCACCGCGCAGAACATGCCCGACGGTACGGTGGCCATCGAAGCCGAAGGCGACGCCTTTGCCCTTGACACTTTTCTGGAATGGTGCCACGAGGGCCCCGAAAGGGCCCTGGTGGAAAAAGTAGCGACCAACGAAGGTGAAATGAAAAACTATCGTAACTTTGAGGTCATCAGGAAATCGCGTGGCTGATCTTAAGTGTTAAACGTTGTCGGTACTTAGAAAATTTGCTGGACAAACCGCTATCTATGGGCTGAGCACCATTGTGGCCCGGCTGATTAATTTCCTGCTCACGCCGCTTTTCGTTCGCAAATTCTCCCCTTCCGTATACGGCATCTTTACCAACATGTACAGTTGGGCCGCCATGCTCAATGCCGTACTTGCTTTCGGGATGGAGACAACCTATTTCCGGTACCTGCAAAAGCATGATAATAACCGGGCTAACGTATACAACAATAGCTTCACCATCATCCTGTTTACCGCCACGCTTTTCATCATCACCACCCACCTTTTTTCGACAAATATCGCCACGTGGCTGAACAACGGCACCACTAGTGCCGACTACAACCGCTATGTGCGCTATTTCGCCTGGATTTTGGTAACCGATGCACTGGCCGTCATCCCGTTCGCCCGCCTACGCGCCGAAGGGCGACCCATACGGTTTGCGGTACTCAAACTCATCAATATCCTCGCGTTCATCGGCGCTACCCTGTTTTTCATCGTGGTCATCCCCTGGCTTATCGAGCAAGGCGGTGCTTATCCAGATTACTTCAGTTCGTGGTACCGGGAGAAGTGGGTGGGTTACGTCTTCCTCTCCAACCTCATCGCCAGCGGACTTACCCTGCTATTGTTATTACCCGAAATCGCCAAGCTGCGCCCGCGGCTTGACCGCAAATTGGCATTAGATATGCTTTCCTATAGCCTGCCGGTGTTGATTGCCAACATCTCCTTCATCATCAATGAGCATATCGATAAAATTATGATCCCTAAGTTGCTCCCGGGGGAGGTGGGCGACCGCGATTTGGGTATCTATGGTGCTGTATCCAAGATCGCTGTGTTCTTAAGCATCGCCGTGCAGGCCTTCCGTCTAGGTGCCGAGCCCTTTTTCTTCAGTTATGCTAAAAACGAAAATGCCCGGCGTGTTTATGCCCTCATCATGGACTACTTCGTTATCGCCATGGTGTTGGTAATGGTAGGTATTACAGTAAACATCGAATGGTTGAAGTATTTCATCGAGGGTGGCAGCCCCGAAGAACAGGCCCAATATTGGTCGGGCCTACATATCATCCCCATTCTCCTCCTCAACTATGTGTTACTGGGTATTTATATGAACCTGTCGATCTGGTATAAGCTGACCGACCAAACCCGTTTCGGCCTCTATATTTCCGGTATCGGTGCCATCATCACCATTGTGCTCAACATCATCCTCATACCGCGCTACAGTTACGTGGGTGCGGTTTGGGTAACCGCAATTGCCTACGTCGCTATGGTGGTTACTTCCTACCTGTGGGGGCAGCAGCGGTACCCCATCCCTTACCGCGTGGGTAAAAATGGAGCCTATATCGTTGCGGGCATCATCATTTGCTGGCTGGCATTCGATGCGTTCGATCGGCACGTCGTCATTGGAAACGTGCTTTTTGTTGGCTTCGCGCTTACCACCGCGCTCATCGAGCGGAAGACGCTCATGGCCATCCTGAAAAAATAATACGGATTGGTTTAGGCCACCTCCAGCTCGAACTGGTCGCTGATTTCGTCGAGCACCGCCTCGATATCTGCTACCTCCATCAACGAGACCAGCTTCATGCGATATTCCTTAAAGTGGGGTATCCCCTTGAAGTAATTGGCATAATGCCGGCGCATCTCGAAGATACCGGTTTTCTCGCCTTTCCATTCGAGCGATTTCCGGAGATGCGTACGGCACACATCCACCCGTTCGGCGATGGTTGGGCCAGGCAGGTACTCACCGGTTTGAAAAAAATGCTTGATTTCGCGGAATATCCACGGGTAGCCGATGGACGCGCGGCCGATCATGATGCCGTCCACCTCGTATTCCATGCGCCAAGCGGCGGCCTTTTCCACGCTATCCACGTCGCCATTACCAAAAATGGGGATGCGAACGCGCGGGTTACGTTTAATTTCGCGGATAAGGTGCCAATCGGCCTGCCCTTTGTACATCTGCGAGCGGGTGCGGCCATGGATGCTCAACGCCTGGATACCCACATCCTGCAAGCGCTCGGCAACCTCATATACGTTCTTGGTGTTGTCGTCCCACCCCAAGCGGGTCTTCACCGTCACAGGCAAATGGGTGGCTTCCACCACGGCCTTGGTCATCGCCGTCATTTTATCGATATCTTGCAGGAGACTGGCTCCGGCACCGCGGCAAGCTACATTTTTTACGGGACAGCCGTAGTTGATGTCGATCAGGTCGGGCCCCGCCAGCGAAGCAATCTCGGTAGCTTCGCGCATGGTGTCGATGTCGCTGCCGAAAATCTGGATGCCGATGGGGCGTTCGTATTCGAAAATATCCAGCTTCTGGCGGCTTTTGGCAGCATCACGGATAAGTCCTTCAGACGAGATAAACTCGGTGTACATCATGTCCACCCCATTTTGCTTGCACACAAAACGGAATGGTGGGTCACTCACGTCTTCCATGGGTGCCAACAGCAGGGGGAATGTCCCCAAATCGATATTTCCAATGCTCACAGACATGTACTGTACCAAGTAATCAGCCCGCAAAGATAAGGAAAATCGACGGATTGCCCTACGCCGGCTAGCTGGTCTTCAGCTTCTTCTGGATGTCTTGTACGTAGGCCTTGAACTTTTTGTCGGTTTCAATCAAATCTTCTACCGTTTGGCACGCGTAAATTACCGTTGAATGATCCCTGCCACCGAAGAATGCGCCGATGGATTTCAAGGACGTTTTGGTATGGTTCTTCGCGAGGTACATCGATATTTGCCGGGCCTGTACGATTTCGCGCTTGCGCAACTTCGATTTGACCATCTCTACGGGCACCTCGAAGTAATCGCACACCAACTTCTGGATGTAATCCATCGATATCTCCTTGTGCGAATTCTTGATAAAATTCTTCAACATCGATTTAGCGAGGTTGAGGTCGATCTCTTTCTTGTTGAGCGTAGCCTGTGCCAGCAACGACACCATGGCCCCCTCCAGTTCGCGCACGCTATTGTCTATCTGATTGGCGACATACTCAATTACATTCTCCGGCAATTCGATGCCATCGGAATACATTTTCTTCTTGAGGATGGCCATGCGCGTTTCCAGATCAGGCACCTGCATATCGGCCGAAAGGCCCCACTTGAACCGGCTTAATAACCGCTCTTCCAGTCCGGCGAGGTCCTTAGGTGGCTTATCCGATGTGAGGATAATCTGTTTGCTCGACTGATGGAGGTGGTTAAAAATATGGAAAAATATATCCTGCGTCCGTTCCTTACCCGCGAAGTTATGCACATCATCCATGATGATGACGTCCATCGCTTGGTAAAAATTGACAAAGTCGTTAATGGTATTGTTTTTTAAGGAATCGACAAATTGTTGGCAGAATTTCTCGCACGACACATAGATAACCAGCTTGTCGGGTAGACTGTGTTTGATTTCATTCCCGATGGCCTGTGCCAAATGCGTTTTGCCAAGCCCCACCCCGCCATAGATCATCAACGGGTTGAACGAGGTACCGCCCGGCTTGCTCGCCACGGCGAAACCCGCCGACCGCGCCAATCGGTTACACTCGCCCTCGATGAAATTGTCGAACGTATAATGTTGGTTCAACTGCGGATCGACCTGCAATTTCTTGAGGCCCGGAATGACGAACGGATTCTTGATATCTTTATTAAGTGCTACAGGAATGGGAATCGATTGCCTTTTTGCTTCCGCACCATTCCCACTTGAGGGAATATTGGTGGTATATGGGTTACTTGTGGATGATTTCTCGACAACGATGTTGTATTCCAACCGGCCATTTTCACCGAGATGCTTCTTTATCGTTTTGCGAAGCAAGCCGACATAATGTTCTTCCAGCCACTCATAAAAAAATAAACTAGGCACTTGAATAGTCAAAACGTTGCCTTCCAACCGTACAGCCTTAACGGGCTCAAACCAGGTCTTATAACTTTGTGCCGGAATATTATCTTTGATGATTTGCAGACAGCTATCCCATACACTCACGCTCGTTTTTTCCATTCGTTAAATCTTAAAAAGTTGATACCCAATAAATGACCGAAAAAATGTTGATAACTTCTCCGTGAAACGAAGGTGGCAAAAAAAAGCCACCTAAAAAATTAAAAAATGAAATATCAATTACTTGTCTTTATATCAATAACTTAGGTGTGTTTTAACACAAATTCAATCGGTCAATACCAAGCGCTTAAATTTTCTCAACATCGGCCGTTAGCCTTGGTTCTGAGTGTTAAAGTTAAGTAAACTTTAAGCAAAATTATAGGAAAAAAGCAATTAAAAAGCAGCGCGGTTACGCTGTGGTGACCTGCTTACGCTTGGCAGCCGCAATCCAGTCTATCGCCAATACCGCAATCAGTATCGACAGGCCCAACACTTCGCGGGTTTCCTCTATCCATGGCTTGTCGGCTTTCATCGATTGCACCAAATCTTTCGCTTCATGGTGCAGCGCCCAATCGAGTACGTTATGCTTAAAAATAAGGAAGTACACTACGAAGCCGAGGTAAACCACGATTCCCGATGCATACGCCCAGATGAAATATCGGCCACGGGCCACCATGAAACATGCCCAGGCACCGAACCCATACAAGACCATCCACAGCAACGGGTCCACGTCGTTGTATTGCAACCCAGCACTGATTAAAAACAGGATACAAAAGATGATATTAAATGCTTTCATGGAATATGGGGTTTGAAACCATCAAATGTATAAAAAATTCACTTTTTTTAAAACCCTTTGCGGGCGCCGTTGTTTTCTTACCAAACGATGTGCCGGGAGTGCTTGAGTCTATCAGGCTGAGATTACATCCCCGAACCTGATCTGGATAATTCCAGCGCAGGAAAAGCACACCAGTATGACGAAAAGTCGTACAATCCCATTCCGGCTATGGTCGGAATGGGTTTTTTGTATAGGCACGTTTACGCCTCGACCGTTTCGTAGTCGCTCACAGGTGGGCACGCACAGATCAGCATGCGGTCGCCTTGCGAGTCGTTTACACGCCCTATGGTAGGCCAGAATTTGTGGCTCCGCACGAATGGCAGCGGAAACGCAGCCTGCGACCGGGCATATGGCTTATCCCACGTGTCGGCACTTACCATGGCGATGGTGTGCGGTGCACCTTTCAATACGTTATCCGCCCGATCGGCCTCGCCCTGTTCAACTGCTGCTATCTCGGCACGGATGGCAATCATCGCGTCGCAGAACCGGTCGAGCTCCGCCTGCGATTCCGACTCGGTGGGTTCCACCATCAAGGTCCCTGCAACAGGGAACGACACGGTAGGCGCATGGAAACCATAGTCCATCAATCGTTTGGCAATATCGCCCACTTCAACACCTACCGCTTTGAACCCCCGGCAATCCAATATCAACTCGTGAGCGCAGCGGCCGTTGGCACCTGCGTAGAGCACGGGGTAATGGCCTTCCAGTCGTGTTTTGATGTAGTTGGCGTTGAGGATGGCATATTGTGTGGCGTTGGTAAGCCCCTCGGCACCCATCATGGCCACATAGGCGTGCGAAATCAGCAGGATGGATGCCGATCCCCACGGCGCTGCCGATACCGCACTGATGCCCTCGGCACCACTTACGGGCACCACCTCATGGTTAGGTAAAAATGGCACCAGGTGGTCAGCCACACCAATGGGGCCCATACCCGGACCACCGCCACCGTGCGGTATACAGAATGTTTTATGCAGGTTGAGGTGGCACACATCGGCGCCAATACGACCCGGACTGGTGAAGCCCACCTGTGCGTTCATGTTGGCGCCGTCCATATACACCTGTCCGCCGTTCTGGTGGATGATTTCGCATATCTCAATAATGGGCTCTTCAAAAACCCCATGCGTAGACGGATAGGTAACCATCAATGCGGAAAGATCCGCCGCGTGCGCTTCGGCTTTGGTGCGCAGGTCGGCCACATCGATGTTGCCGCGCTCATCACACTTCACCACCACCACGTTCATGCCCGCCATACTTGCAGATGCCGGATTGGTGCCGTGGGCCGATGCGGGGATAAGCACCACATTGCGGTGCGTATCGCCACGGCTTTCGTGGTATGCACGGATGACCATCAGTCCCGCGTATTCCCCCTGGGCCCCCGAATTGGGCTGGAAGCTTACTTTGGTAAAACCGGTGATCTCGCTCAGCCATGCATCCAGCTCACTGATGAGTTGCATGTAGCCGCCCACCTGGTCGGTAGGGGCAAACGGATGGATGCTACTGAACTCCGGCCACGTTACCGGCACCATTTCCGTTGTAGCGTTGAGCTTCATCGTACATGATCCTAGCGGGATCATCGAATGGCACAGTGAAAGATCCTTGGCTTCCAATGATTTGATATACCGTAGCATTTCGTGCTCGGAGTGGTGGCTGTTGAATACCGGATGCGTCAGGTATGCCGACGTACGCTGCAATGCCCGCGGGATAGCCGGAGCGATGCGTTCCGACTGTGCTTGTAAATCCGCATCGTCGAGCGTTTTGCCTTTCAGCTTGGCGAAGATCCGTACCAGGGTTTCGATATCTTGGTATGTGGTCGTCTCGTCTACGGAAATACCGGCGATGGTCCCTTCATAGTGGAGGTTCACGTCGTTGTTGAGCGCCTCGGCATGCAGTGGCCCGGCAAGTTCGCCCAGTTCCACGCGCAAGGTATCGAAATAGGTGTCGTTATATTGGGTATAGCCCAACCGCTGCAACGCCTTGTCAAGCAGGTTGGCCAGTCCATGGATGCGGTCTGCGATCTTCTGCAATCCCTCCGGTCCATGATAAGCGGCGTAGAACCCGGCCATGATGGCCAGCAGGGCTTGCGCGGTGCAGATATTGGACGATGCCTTATCGCGCCGGATATGCTGCTCGCGCGTTTGCAGCGCCATGCGCAGGGCATATTCCCCCTGTGCGTCTACGGTAACGCCGATGATGCGGCCGGGGATATTGCGCTTATACGCTTCTTTGGTGGCGAAATAAGCCGCATGCGGTCCACCGAAACCCATGGGGATACCGAAGCGCTGCGTACTGCCCACCACCACATCGGCCCCCCACTCGCCGGGGGCGGCAAGTAGCACCAGGCTAAGCAGGTCGGCCACCGCACAAACGGAAATGTGGCGGCTATGCAGTTGCTCCACCAAGACGCTGTAATCAGTTACCGAGCCATCGCCTGCGGGGTACTGCAACAATGCACCGAAAATACCGTCGTCTTCGGGAACCGCCTGGAGGTCTCCGACCACCAACTCAATACCGTACGACTGTGCTCGGGTACGAAGCACGTCGAGCGTCTGCGGGAATACATTATCGGAGACGAAGTACGTATCGGCCGCCTTGTTCTTACGAAGGCCATATTGCATAAACATGGCTTCAGCGGCGGCTGTCGCTTCATCAAGCAGCGAGGCATTAGCAATCTCCATCCCGGTGAGGTCGATGACCGCGGTCTGGAAGTTGAGCAACGCCTGCAGGCGGCCCTGGGCGATCTCCGCTTGGTAGGGCGTATACTGGGTGTACCAGCCTGGGTTTTCAAACACATTCCGCTGGATGACGCCGGGGAGTGTAACGCCGTAGTACCCCTGGCCGATATAGGATTTAAACACCCTGTTTTTATCGGCCACAGCCCGCATCCGTTGCAGGTACGCCGTTTCGCTCCACGCCTCCGGCAAGCCCAGGGGCACCGTATTGCGGATCTGCGCGGGAACCGTTTCATCCATCAGCTGGCCCAGGCTTTCTAGCCCCAAGGCATGCAGCATTTCAGCGGTTTCATCGGCACTGGGGCCGATATGCCGCTCCTCGAACTTCTCTTGGAAATGTATTTTATTCATTCGGATATGTTACTACCGGTGTGCAGCCATGCCGCTTTAAAAGCAGCTGGTGATTTTCGCGGGCAAAGGTACGGATTTTAATGCGCGAAATAAAGGGGACTAAACAATCGGCGCTTGGTGAAAGCCCTTCGCAGGGATGACAATACGCCGGCGCGGGGGGACGGCGAGCGGTAGCAACGGCGCAGCGTTTCACTTTCGGGTTACTGAAAAGCCCTTCGGGGGCAAGATGGATCATTGTACCGTCGCTTTGCAGCTATGTTCCCCTGCAGTGGGTCGCCGTGGCCCGACAGCAGTTCATTGCGGCCCTGAAGCAGTCCGCCGTTCCCTGGCCATGCGGCGCTGTGCCCCCGCGACGTTCGCCGGTGCCCCGGTCGGGCAACGCTGTGCCGGCGCGGCGGCGCACTGTACCCCCACCCTGCTTCACCGTACCCCTGCGGTGCGTCCCTGCGTCCCCTCCGGGTAACGCTGCGTCCCCGGCGTGTTCCTTTGCGGGGGCGCAATGCCGCATTGCGCCCCAACAGTGACTCACTGCGCCCCCGCAATGGCGCACTGCGCCAGTTGCGCGGTGCCTGGTTTCTCCGTTTAATTTTCTGTTTTACTCATCCAATTCACCCAACAACTCCCCCACGGCCCGCTCCAACTGCGGATCCTTGCCTTGCAACCGGTCCAGGAAGGTATTCTTGACATAGATATCGGGCGACACCCCGGTCAACTCCAGGTCGTCGCCCTCCAGCGTATAGCAGCCCCAGGCCGGCACCCGATACATCGAGCCGTCCACCAGGCCTTTGGCCGATGTGAATATGATCCATCGGTAGGTTTCCGTGCCGATGATCTTGCCCAGCTTCAATGCCTTGAACCCGGCGGCGGTCATCTCGGCATCACTAAGCGACTGCTCA
Organism: Parapedobacter flavus; assembly: GCF_035818675.1. Classification (NCBI taxonomy): domain Bacteria; kingdom Pseudomonadati; phylum Bacteroidota; class Sphingobacteriia; order Sphingobacteriales; family Sphingobacteriaceae; genus Parapedobacter; species Parapedobacter flavus. The sequence continues at coordinate 62,691 of NZ_JAYKZZ010000016.1, read as the reverse complement.
TTTACCAACAGCACGATGGGTTTGCCCGACGGGGCAAAGTTGCTCTGCGGCGAGCGCTTGCCGCCACGGTATTGCCATTGCAGGTACGGGCGCTGCGAGAGAAATTGCAACACCTCATCGTGCACATTCCCGCCGGTGTTGTATCGCAGATCTAGAATAATGGCATCTTTATGGGCCTCCTGCTCCACCATGTCCAGGAGAAATCGCTCCAGTTCGCCCCCACCCATGTTTTTCATGTAGGTGTAGGCGATGCGGTTTTGCCCCAGCGAATCCACCTTGTGTCGGTTGGCACGTATCCATTCATCGTAGCGTTGGTCGCGCAGGGCACTGCTTCGTTGGGGCCGTACCTTGGTGGTAACCGCCGCACCGTCGCGCCGGAAGGTAAGCACCATTTCCTCGGCCAACGACGGCCGCGTGAAATACGCGTCGCGGTCGGCCAGGGTATCCACCGGTTGTCCGTCAACGGCGACCAACACATCGCCGGGACGGATATCCACCTCCCTGCGGGCCGCATGGCTCCGGTCTACCACACGCTGTACACGGTAGGGGTGCTCGTTATCGAATACCAACCCCGTTTCATTGGTTACCACCGAAAAATCCTTACGCTCGTCGTTGCCATTAGAGCTGAAACCAAGGTGCGACGAGTTGAGCTCGCCCAACATGTCGTTGAGCAGCACCCGCAGGTCGGCTCGGTTGTTCAGGTAGGGCAGGTAAGCCGCATAGCGGGTTTTTATAGCGGCCCAGTCTACCCCATGAAAGTCACCATCGTAAAAGTTCTCTTCGATACCTGCCCATGTTTCGTAGAACATCTGGTTGAACTCGTTTTCCAGGTTCCGGCGGAATTTGAAGGCGATATTCACTTTTTCGAGTTTGTTGCCGTCGATGTTGTATTTCTGCACGGTACCGCGCGAAAGGGCATAGAATTTCCCCTTCACCTCCACCAAGTTGCCCACACCACCATCGGCCACCTTCTCGGTCTTGTCATCTTCAAAAGCCTCGTGTACCGTCCGGTACAACGCCCGGCGCCCGCCATCGTGGTTGGAGGAATAGAAGATGTAGGTTTTCTCGCCTTTCTTGAAGGTTTTGGGGTTGCTTTGTGTGCCGAAAGCGGGACCTACGCGGGTAATGCGGTCGAGCAGCCCCTGGGTATTGATAACAATCGGCGTACTGGCCGTCTTCGTGCTATCGGCTTTGTCGTCCTTTTCGTCTTTATCCTTTCCTTTCTTTTTGTGGCTACTGTCCTTCTCCTTTTCATCTTTCTTTTTTTCCTCGAAAAGCTCGTCGAACTTGTCGATCCGGTAGGGTTCGTCAAAATCATCCAGCGCCATGCGGTAGATGCTGGCATCGCGCATACCCGTGGGGTAGGCCGGTTTAGTACGGTTGCTGGCGAAGTAGATGGACTTGCCATCGGGCGACCAAGCCGGCGATGCTTCCGACACCCCAGTGTTGGTGAGGTTGATGGTCTGTTTCTTCGCAATGTGATGCACGAAGATGTCTTGCTCGAAGTTGCGGTACGCCGTAAACAGAATGTACTCGCCATTGGGCGAGAACGACGGCTCCGAGTTCTGGAAGGCCCAGATTTCGTCTTTCACCACGGTGGTGCTCTGCAACGTTTTCAAGTCGAGCAGCCGCACTTCATCACGGCCACTGAGGTACACGGCTTGGGTACGCTCCGAGTTGAACGCGATATCGCGGTTGCTGCGCAGATCGGCCGTGAGCTGCTTGGCTTCGCCACTTCCATCAGCCGGCCGGGTATACCAATTGGGGTAGCCCGCATGGGTTTGGTTAAACAGCAGTGTTTTATTGTCGGTCAGCCACTTCACTTCCGTGGCCCGCTCGCCCGAGCTGGGCATTTGCTTGATGAATTCACCCTCCACATCACTCACGAAGAGTTCTCCACGCGAAATGAAGGCCAGCTTTTTGCCATCCGGCGACACGTCGAAATAGGTGATGTTTTCTTTCACGTCAAACTCCTGCGGGACATCCAATAGGGCATTCCGGCTGATGGTAACATGGGGCTTCGACGTTTTCTGGGTCGCTACGTCATACACATACAACTGGTAGTCCTTCTCGAAGACCACTTTCGTGCCGTTGGCCGATACCGCAGGCCGCTTGATCGAGGTATCGAAGTGGGTGAGTGCCGTCTTTGCTCCGCTGTCAAATGTATAGAGGTTATACTCGCCATTGGCCTCATCGGAAGCGAAGAACACGTTGCCCTTCCGGTCTACCGAGGCCCAGAAATCCTTGCCATCGTAGTCAGTGTGCTGGGTAAACGCGTGGTTAGCCGGGTGGTAACCTAGGATATCGGGATTAAACGCTCCCTTATAGCGCTTACGGTCCGCATTAAAATAGCTTTCCCAAGTGTTATTGAAGAGGAGTTCACCGTCGGGCTTTTCGGCCACGCCGTGTATCGTGTTGAAATAGTGGGTGAAGAGCCGTTTAGCGGTTCCACCCTGGACTGGTACGGTATAGCTGGTAAATCGGTTATAGCGCCCCGAGGTGAAGTAGATGGTCTGGTTATCCCAGCTCCAGCTGTCTACCTCATCGGAAGCATCGTGGTGGGTAAGCTGCCGGATGTCGCCGCCAGCCAGTGGCATTACGTACACATCGTGGTTGCCAAACTGGTTGGCCGAGAACGCCAGCCATTGGCCGTCGGGCGAAACCCTCGGTGCAATTTCGTCGCCCCGCATCGCCGTGAGGCGAAGTGCCTGCCCACCATCGGCAGCCACTTTCCACAGGTCGCCCGCATAGCTGAAAACAATCGTCTGCCCATCGGGCGTCAGGGTAGGATACGAAATAAATGTTGGCGCAGCCTGCGCATGGGCGGCAATCGATGCAAGTACCAGGGTTGCCGTCAATAGGCAAGTGTTGATGGTATTCATGTTCTTAAGTTTATTGTGCTGGCTGCAATATTAACGAAAATTAATAGTATTTACCGCGGCGTATCCGGCAGCCCGACAATGGCGAAACGAAAAATTGCGTATCTTTCCGGCAAAACAGCATGATATGAAACCCGTATATTGTCTTTTGCTGATGGTAGCCCCGCTTGCTATGCCCGGCTACGCCCAAGACCCCCTATCGCCCTTTCTTTTTGAAGACTACAACGATGCGGTAGTACATTTTCACGGTGGCCAAACATCGACTGAAAAAGTGAATTATAACTTGGTGGAAAGCGCGCTTTATTTCATCGACCAGCGCGATGGACAGGTAAAGGTAGTGGCTAATTATCGGGGCATCGACTCGCTCGTTATCGCTGGGCGCACTTTTCTGCTCGACGGTGAAAATGCATTGGAAAAAGTGTCCGACGATCCCACTATATACATCCGATTCAATGCAAGCAGTACACAAAAACCACCACCCGTAGCCTATGGTGGCACCAGTAAATTGGCCTCGGTCGACGTTTATTCGACCGCCTTTTTCCAGGGCTTAGGGTCGGACCGCAAAACCCCGGAACAGGAGGTATCCGAGATTTACCACGATTACGTTATCGAGCTTGGCGGAAAACGGAAAAAGTTCTCCAACTTCAAGCAGTTCCACCGGATTTATCGCGACCATAAGAAGGCACTGGAGAAATATGTCACCGAACACGAGCTGGATTTCAATGATGTAAAGGGTATCATTGCACTGTGCCGCTATGCAGCGAGCCTGTGATGATGAAACCTTCTATCGGCTGAAACATTAACGAAAATTAACAACGACATCCGGTAACGTTTTGGTAGTTTTGAGGATGTTTATGCTGAAACCGCTACTCACGTTTGTATTTATCAGTATCACGATCCTTTCTGGTAGCGCTCAGACCTACCTACTCACGGGGCAGGTAACCGACGAACAGGGCAAGCCGGTACCCTTTGCCAGCATCTACCCCAAAGATGCCGCACGGGCAGGCACATCGGCCAATAGCGAGGGCATATTTAAATTGAGTCTGCCCGCCGGCACGCATGAGCTGGTGGTGCGCTCGGTGGGTTATAAGCAAGCTATTAAACCGGTTACCGTGGATGGGAATGAACACCTTCAGGTTACCCTCCTGGCCGAAGCGTACCTCCTGGATGAGGTGGTGATTGGCAATGGTGAAGACCCGGCATATGCCATCATCCGGCAGGCCATCCGCCAGCGCAAGAGACACCTCAACGAAGCCACCCCATACACCGCCAATGTGTACATCAAAGGCGTACAGCGCCTGCTGCAAGCACCAAAAAAGTTCCTCGGCGTGGATATCGACCAGATCGGCCGCGAAATCGGACTGGACTCCAACCGCACGGGTATCGTGTACCTATCCGAATCCGAATCGCACATCACGGTGGGGCCACCCGATGATTTCCGGGAGGAAATGATCAGCTCGAAGTTTTCGGGCAACAACCGGGCATTCAGCTTTAACCGGGCGGCCGACCTGAAACTCAATTTCTACGAAAACAACCAGCCGATCTTCGACGGGTTGAGCCCGCGGCCATTCGTGTCGCCCATTGCCGACAATGCCTTCAGCTATTATCGGTACCGCCTGCTGGGTACCACCGAAGAAAACGGGCTTACCATCCATAAAATCGAAGTAACGCCCCGCCGTAAGGGCGAACCGCTTTACCAGGGCAATATCTATATCATGGACGACCTATGGCGTATATACGGCGTAAACCTGCAACTCACCAAAGCATCCAGCATCAACATCCTCGATACGCTGGATATCCGGCAGGAATTTATCCCTATCGAAAGCGGCCAATGGCAACCATCGAGCATCCGGTTCGATTTTGTGGGCGGCTTGCTTGGCTTCCGCATAGGCGGCTATTTTGCGGCAGTATACAGCGATTACGAAACCAACCCCGCAATTGAGAAAGGGTCGTTCAACGAAGTGCTACGCATTACCGAAGGGGTCAACAAGCGCGATTCGGCCTACTGGGCCACACATCGCCCGTTGCTGCTCACCGAAGAGGAGCGGCTGGACTACATCCGCAAGGATAGCCTGCAACGCCGGCGCGAGTCTAAACCTTATCTCGATTCGCTCGACCGCGTTTCCAACCGGCTGAAGCCGCAGCAGCTACTGACCGGATATACCTACCGCAACCGCGCAAACCGGTCCGCTCTCTCGTTCGACGGGCTAGCCACATCGCTGCTCTTCAACAGTGTGGAAGGGCTGGCACTCAATTACGGCATGCGGTATTCTCGACAGGTCGATACGGTGCTGAACCGCAATTTCACGTTATATGGCAACATCCGCTACGGCTTTGCCAACCAACGGCTCAACGGCTATGCGGGCACCTCATTCCCACTGGGCAAAAGTTTCTTCCACTTCTACGGGGGCAGCAACGTACAGGACATGAATAACCGGGGATCGCTGCCCCCGCTCTTCAATACCATCAGCACCACGCTTTTCGGCCGCAATTACCTCAAATTATATGAACGTACATTTGGTAGCGCGGAATGGCGCTATATGCTCCCGGCCAATATCACCGTCACCGCATCCGCCGGATGGGAAAACCGCCTGTGGCTTCCCAATAGTACTGACTACACGTTCTGGGGGTCGAATAAACGGCACCTCACCTCCAATAACCCGTTGATGCCAACAGAAGACGTTCCGCTGTTCCCCGAAAACCAGGCCTTTGAGGTTTCCCTGGGGCTGATTTACGACTTCGGCACCAAATACGAGACCTATCCGCACCGGCGGGTATACCTGCCATCGCCGTGGCCCTCCTTATCCCTATCCTATACAAAGGGGGTGCCGCAGGTGCTGGGAAGCGATGTGGATTATGATTTGTTGATGGCGCGGCTGCATAAAACGGATATCGGGCTGGGCTTGTACGGACGTATGGCATTCGACGTGCGGGCGGGCTCCTTTCTGAATGACAAGTCGATTTACTATGCCGACTACCGGCATTTCAAAGGCACGCGCACGCTCATCAGCGACCAGCAATCGACCACCTTCCTATTGCTGGATTATTACCAGCACAGCACATCGGGAAACTTTGTGGAAGCGCATGGCGAGTACAACCTCTCCACGCTCCTTACGGGCAAGGTACCGCTACTCCGCAAGCTCAAATTAAATGAAATCATCGGCCTCCATTACCTGCATACACCGGGCTTGAAACATTACGGAGAAGTCCATGCCGGACTGGAATGGCAGCGCGTTCGCGTCATCTACGCCCGGTCTTTCGGGAGCCACGTTGGTCCCGGGGGAAAGCAAGCCATCCGGATTGGACTGCGGCTGTTTTAAATTGCCCTTAGCCTAGGGAAGCGGTAATCAGTTGCAAGAACTCCTGCCGGGTACGTTCCTTGGCAAACTCGCCGGTAAATGCAGAGGTGGTCGTTACCGAGTTTTGCTTTTGGATACCGCGCATGCACATGCAGAGGTGCTTGCACTCGATCACAACGGCCACGCCAACCGGGTTTAACGTATCTTGTATGCAATCGCGGATCTCGTTGGTGAGCCGCTCCTGCACCTGTAGGCGGCGGGCATAAATATCGATTACCCGGGGAATCTTGCTCAAGCCCACAATATGGCCATTCGGGATGTAGGCCACGTGTGCTTTGCCGAAGAAAGGCAGCATGTGGTGCTCGCACATCGAATACACCTCGATATCTTTCACCACCACCATCTGACTATACTCTTCCTCAAACATGGCACCTCGCAGCACCGCAGCTGGATCCACGTCATATCCGTGCGTAAGGTACTGCAACGCTTTGGCCACGCGCTCGGGCGTCTTTTGCAACCCTTGGCGTGTAGCATCTTCGCCGAGAAGCGCCAGAATCTCCGTATAATGCGACGCGATGCGGGCCACCTTTTCGGGATTGTAGCGGTCTATCTTTACGTACCCGTCTAATTCTTCTTCACTAAGTGGGAAATCGTTGTCCATAGTCGTCTTATTAACAAATGGCGCTACTCATCGCCAAAATATTCCACGGAATTGTTCTCGGTTTCCACCAGCTTTACCGAATGTAGCATGGCTCCGTTCGCTTCCACATGGGGCTTCAACTGCTTGAAAATCTCAATGGCCAATACTTCGGTAGATGCCATCTTGCCACGCATGAAATCCACATCCAGGTTCACGTTTCGATGATCCAGCTTTTCAATCACATGGATTTCGATAATGTGCTTCAGCTCTTTCAAATCAATTACAAACCCGGTCTGGGGATCCACCTCGCCCTTCACCGTTACGAACAGTTCATAGTTGTGCCCATGCCAGTTCGGGTTAGAACACTTGCCGAATATGGCTTGGTTTTGCTCCAAACTCCACTCTTCGCGGTATAATTTATGCGCCGCGTTAAACCGTTCGCGCCGTGTAAGATATATCATAGCGTGCAAAGATAAGGTAATTTGCTGATTTGCTATTTGCTTTTTTGCTGATTTGCTGATTTGCTGATTTGCTGATTTGCTGTCTGCCGATGTGCTTTTTTGCTAGTCTGCACAGCAAAGCGCAAATGGCAAAGTGCAAATGGCAAAGTGCAAAGTGCAAAGTGCAAATAGCAAACGGCCAAACGCAAAGTGCAAATGACAAAATCCGTACCTTTGCCCCGTGGAAACCTCCCATCAACGATATTTCATCGAGATCGCTTTCGACGGCGGCGCCTACCACGGTTGGCAAATCCAATCGAATGCCATAACGGTACAGGAACTACTGGATAAAGCACTGACCACCCTGCTGCGCCAGCCTATCGCCACCTTAGGGTGCGGACGTACGGATACGGGTGTGCACGCCAAACAGCTGTTTGCCCATTTCGACTGGATGGCCCCGGCATTTCCGTTGGAAGAACGCGAATTCTTACACCGGCTGAATGCGTTGCTGCCGCACGATATCGCCGCCAAACGGCTCATTGCCGTGGCGCCTGAAGCCCATGCACGCTTCGATGCCACCAAGCGATCGTATGAATACCACGCACACCTCCATAAGGACCCTTTTCTGCATGGCCGCTCGTGGTTACTGCGCGATGCGCCCGATGTGTCGTCAATGAATGAAGCTGCTGCACTTCTTTACGGATATGAGGATTTTTCTTGTTTCAGCAAATCTCACACCCAGGTGTTTACCAATAATTGCAACGTAATGCATGCCGAATGGCAATGGGTAGGCGCCGACCGCTTGGTTTTCCATATATCGGCCAACCGCTTTTTGCGTAATATGGTGCGTGCCATTGTTGGTACGCTGATGGAAATCGGCCGCGGGGAACAGGCACCCGAACACATGCATACCGTCATACAAAGCAAAAACCGCGCAGTGGCCGGCTCTTCGGTGCCGGCAAGTGGCTTATACCTCACCGAGGTGGAATATCCCTACGTACGCGCCATTTGACAAATCAATGAACCGAGATATTCCGACAAAGTCGTACTTTTGCAGCTGCCCATGAGCGAACCGAAGGTAACCGGAAAAACATACGATGTACAACTGCTCCGCAGGATGCTGCGCTATGTGCGCCCATACAAAGGAATTTTTGTGGTTTCCGTATTGCTTACCATCCTTATGGCTGGCGTTGCTCCGGCACTACCCATGATCGTAGAGTACACGCTTGATCAGTTTATCCTCCAGAATGATATCGACGGACTCCAGCTGATGCTTTGGCTCATGCTGGGGCTATTGCTGCTGCAAACTATTGTTCGCTACTACCACACGCTGACGACCAACACCTTGGGGCAATCGGTTATCCGCGACCTCCGCATCCATGTATTTAATCACATCACCGGCCTCCGGCTTAAATACTTCGACCGCACGCCTATAGGCAGGCTGATTACCCGTACCATTTCGGACCTTGAAACCATTGCCAATATTTTTTCGCAGGGGCTTATCCAGATCATTGGCGACCTCCTCCAGCTGGTGGTTATCCTGGGCGTGATGTTTTACTCCGACTGGCGCCTTACGCTGATTGTATTGATCCCCATGCCGTTTATGATCGGCGCAACGTATGTTTTCAAAGAAGCGATGAAATCGGCCTTCCAGGATGTGCGTAAATGGGTATCCAACCTCAACACGTTCTTGCAGGAGCACATCTCGGGGATCAGTATCATCCAGTATTTTGCCCGTGAGGAACAGGAAATGCGCAAATTCAAGGCTGCGAACGCGGAGCACCGCAATGCCCACATCCGAGCCAACTGGTATTTCTCCATCTTCTTTCCGGTATTGGAAATCATCATGGCGGTATCCCTGGGCTTGTTGGTGTGGTATGGCTCCAAACAGGTGCTGGCCGACACGCTGTCGCCCGGCGTGATCGTTGCGTTCATCATGTACATCAACATGATTTTCCGCCCCATCCGGGAGCTGGTGGATAAGTTCAATACGCTGCAGATGGGCATGGTGAGTGCCGAACGCATCTTCGCCGTACTCGATACCGACGAGCGGACACCCAACGACGGCGTCCAACAGCCGGAACACGTCCGCGGGGAAATTGTCTTCGACAACGTTTGGTTTGCGTATGATGAGGAGAAATGGGTGCTGAAAGACATCGACTTTAAGGTGAGGCCGGGCGAAACCCTGGCGCTGGTGGGCGCCACGGGTGCTGGTAAATCGTCGACCATCAATATCCTGAGCCGCTTTTATGAGGTCAATAGGGGCTCCATACGGCTGGATGGCGTGGATATTCGCGATTACGAACTCAACTACCTGCGCCGCACCATTGCCACCGTATTGCAGGATGTGTTTTTGTTTTCAGACTCCGTGGCTAGTAACATCAGTCTCAACGACCCCGCCATCAGCCGGCAGCAAATTGTAGATGCCGCCAAGCAGGTGGGTGCCCACGAATTTATCATGCGGTTGCCGGGTGGCTATGATTATAAAGTGCAGGAACGAGGCGCTACCCTTTCGTCGGGCCAGGCCCAATTGATTTCATTCATCCGCGCGTTGGTGCATGACCCAAAAATCCTGGTGCTCGATGAGGCAACCTCATCGGTAGATACGGAGTCGGAAGAGCTGATCCAACAGGCCATCGACAAGTTGATGGCAGGGCGCACCTCCATCGTGATTGCCCACCGCCTCTCCACCATCCAAAAAGCCGACAAGATCATCGTGTTGGATAAAGGCGAGATGAAGGAAATGGGTACGCATCAGGAGCTGCTCCGCATGGATGGTTACTACAAACGACTCTATGACCTGCAGTTCCATTCTGCTGGAATATAGCCCACCCCGCTACGTACTACGGGGTGCTGCCAATGGCTTAATTTTAAAGAAAGCGATGCCCCCAACCACAGCTAGGCATAGCCAGAGCACATCGACCAACAGGATGTCCGACTCCCCTTGCCGATAGGTAACCCACAACCAATTGCCGGAATAGATGCCATTTGCCACCGGCACCAACAAGCTCAGTATGCTGCCGAGCAGCAGTGTTTCCTTGTTGGTTTGCCGGAGGTTGCGCCGGACAATGTAAAAGACGGCTAACGCCAGCCAGCTCCAAAAATAGATGCGGTAAATGAAATCCATGCCCCCGGTGCCATTTATCTTCACCATAATAAATGAAAATGCGGTAACCGGAAACAACGTTAGGCAGGCGGCGACAAATACATTGGCCGCCCAGAAGTTGAACACCCGCTTGTGTTTGGGTACATTTTTCTTGTCGCGCGCTACCAACCAGATGAGGATGCCGGTAATGATGACCACACACCCAAGTAGACCCAGCAAGAAGTAAACCACTTTCAACGGGTAGCCGCCATAGTCGCCGAAATGAAGCCGGTAGACCAGACTTTTCACCTTATCGAGGTAGGTGGCCCCGTGCTCGGCCGACTTATGCTGGATGACTTCACCGTCTGATACACGGTAGCAAATAACCCCCTGCCCCGCAAAATGCCAGTTGGTGGCTGGTTCACCCGTCATCATGATGTGCATGCTCTCGTCGCCATAGTTATTGATGGAAATACTGGTGATGAAAGTATGCGGCCACAGCTCACGTGTTCGCTGCACGAATTGGTCGATATCGGGCTTCGATTCCAGCGGCTGCGACAGAAATTCGTTTTGGGGGGTGAGGTAGTACGGAAGCTGTAGGTCGCGGTATACCGCCGTTTCGTCGCCCTCATACAGGGCTTTGCTGAACGGAACCACCAACACCGAACTAATGATAAGCATCACCCCGGTTACGGCAAACATGAACTGGTAAGGGAACCCGATGACCCCCAATGCGGTATGGGCATCCGTCCAGATGGTTTTCCATTTTGACCAGGGCCGGAAGGTGAAAAAGTTGGAAACTATTTTATCCCAATGGAGCAGCAAACCGGTAATGAGCGCAAATAGGAACAGGAAGGAAGCCAAACCGGCCACCACATAACCAAAAGGATAGCCGAACCGGATGGGTATCTTGTTTAACTGGGCAAGAAAATGGAGCCGGTATAAGAACTCTCCCAAATCATAAGAAGAGGCGTACGTTCCCGTTTCCTTTTTGTGGAAATTATAGTTGAAAAAACTCCGTTCGACAGCCTTATCGTTGTTAACGGTATCTTTAGAGGGTTGCAAACCCACATAAGCGCGAAAACTGTTGGCTTGCATGGTGAACGATAGGTCGCGCCCACGGAGATTATATACTCCATCCAGTGAGTCCAACAACGGATTGAAAGCCACAGTACTGCCGTAAGGCTTGTGTTTGCCGGAGGCGTCATTTTGCCAAGCGGCAATTTCGTCTTTAAAGAATGCAAACGACCCGGCAAAGAACATGACGTAAAGAATGGCTGCGATAAATATGCCGCTGATGGTATGGGTGTGGAAGTAAACGTTATATCGTCTGAGGTTCATGGGGCGGTATCAACTAAAAAAAGGTATACAAAAAACCATGGTCAGCACGGCATAAATGAGCCAGATCTTCCAGACATTGTCTACAAGAAACGCGAGAAGCAGCAGCACCGCCCATAGCATGATGCAACTGAAGTAGGCGGTTATCAATACATCGCCCGGATTGAGGAAGCGACCCAACATCAGGTGAAATGAAACCGCAACGGCATAACCACCGAAGAAGCCGGCCGTAATTCTCAATAGCCGTACGATCGGCGACTTGGTGAGGTATTTCTTGTTGGCGGGCATGGTTATGAGCGGATGAGGAATTCCAATAATAAGCTAACCGCGGCTAGCACCATGAGCTGCCGGCCGCGCATGAATCCGAAAGGAGCCAGCAGCACCACGAGGCTGCCCGTACACATGGCGTAGGCCAGCACGGCAAACGACCCCGCTCCCCAGCCCATGGTAAAGACCAGTAGCATCCAACCGACGAGAAATGCCAGTACGGCCCCCCACTTGGATATCACCGTCTTCGGTTTTCGATAGCATAGGTGAAAACCCACGAGGAAAAGAAAGGCAGTCAGCGTATACATTACTCCATCGTCAATTTACTGATGGAAGATACGTTCGCACCGACGGGTTGCACCGCTTGTTGTTGTGCAGACGTTGTAAAAAAACGCATACAAAGCCCGGCAATGATTAAAAATAGCGTATTTTGCACTACTTTTTAAATTATCACGATTTATGAAGTAAACCCCAATCGGGGCGGTCGCACAGGTTCCAGCTGTGCGGCCTTTTTTATTTTAACCGCGACAAATGTATAAAATTATTTGTACTGAGTCTAAATAATAGACAATAAAAAAAGACCGCCCGAAACCAGGCAGTCTTTTTCTTAATATAGTTAACTGATTATTAATCCAGTCCGCGTTTTTTCATTAAATACACCGGATCGGGATCGGCACCCCGGAACTTCCGGTAAAGCTCGGCGGGCTTTTCCGTTCCTCCTTTTTCGAGGATGTTCTGGCGGAACGCATCAGCGGTAGCCTTGTCATATAGGCTCGTCTCTTTAAATGCTGCGAACGCGTCGGCATCCAGCACCTCGGCCCAGATATAGCTGTAATAACCTGCGGAATAGCCGCTAGAGAAGATGTGGTTGAAATAGGTGCTGCGGTGACGCGGAATGATCTCATCGATCAATCCGGCCTTCTCCATCGATGTTTTTTCAAATTCTTCGGCACTTACCGTAATGGGACTGGTGATGGTATGGTAGTCGAAGTCGAGGATGGCTGAAGCCAAATACTCCACCGTAGCAAACCCTTGGCCAAACGTGCCCGCACTTTCAAGCTTGGCAATAAGTGCATCGGGGATCGGTTCGCCGGTTTGGTGATGCTTGGCATATTCTTTCAGTACGGCTGGGTCTTCGGCCCAGTTTTCCATCACCTGCGAGGGCAGCTCCACGAAGTCGCGCGATACGGATGTGCCCGACAGGCTACGGTATGTGACGTCCGACAGCAGGCCATGCAGTGCGTGGCCGAACTCGTGGAACAACGTGTTGGCTTCATCAAAGGTAAGCAGCGCCGGCTGGTCGCCCACCGGTGCGGTGAAGTTACATACGTTCACAATAACCGGCGCTATACGTTCACCATTTTCCGTATACTGGCGACGGAATGAACTCATCCACGCGCCGGGCCGCTTCGACTCGCGGGGGAAATAATCGACGTAGAAAATCCCTACCTGCGTGCCGTCTGCCTCCGACACCTCATAGACCTCCACCTCAGGGTGGTAAATGGGCATGTCTTCCAGCCGCGTGAACCGAAGTCCATACAGCTTATTGGCCACGTCAAAAGCGCCTTGCCGAACACTGGCTAGGCTGAAATACGGTTGCAGTTCCGCCTCGCTCAGTGAAAAGCGTTGTTGTCGGATTTTTTCGGAATAATAACGCCAGTCGTAAGGCGCTGCTAGAAAGTCTTGTCCAGCTGCTTCTATTTCCTTCTGGATATCGTAGGCTTCGGTCTTTGCTTTGGCAATAGCCGGTTCCCATAGGTTTTCCAGCAGTTTTCTTACATTGGCAGGGTTCTCGGCCATGGCTTCTTCCAACACATAATGGGCGTGAGTAGGGTAGCCCAATAGGTTAGCCTTTTTGAGGCGAAGGTTGGCTATTTCCACCAAGATGTCACCGTTATCGTTATCGTTGCCATTCGCGCCGCGGTTTTTATAGGCTTCCCAAATCTGTTGGCGCAGTTCGCGGTTATCGGCATATTGGAGGAACGGCATCACACTGGAGTTTGACAGCGTGAATACCCACTTCCCTTCATATCCTTTAGCATCGGCGGTGGCAGCTGCGGCAGCTTTCAGGCCCTCCGAAAGACCGGCAAGCAACTCTTCGTTATCGACCACCAATTCAAACGCGTTGGTCTCTGCCAACACATTCTGGCCAAACTGAGTGGTTAATTCGGCGAGTTGCGTGTTGATTTTACGCAATTCCGCTTTGGCTGTATCGTCCAAGTTGGCACCGTTGCGTACGAAGTTTTTGTAACTCCGTTCGAGCAACATCTGCTGCTCGCCATCCAGGCCGAGGCCGTCGCGTTGGTCCCACACGGCTTTGACGCGGCCGAATAGCCGTTCGTTCAGCGAGATGTTATCGCGGTGGGCCGACAACTTGGGGGCCAGCTCGGTATCCAGCGCTTTCAGGGTATCGTTGGTGGTGGATGAGCTCAGGTTGGAAAATACGTAAGAAACGCGCCCGAGCAGTTTGCCGGAATGCTCAAGGGCCAAAATGGTGTTTTCAAACGTTGGTGCTTCGGTGATGCCGGCGATGGAATCAACTTCGGCGCGGTGTTGGCGCAAGGCTTCTTCGTATGCTGGTTTGAAATGTTCGCTCTTAATTTTATCGAACGGCGGCACGCCATTCGGAGTATCATAAACCTGCAAGAACGGATTGTCCGTAGCTTGCTTGGTGTCATCACATGACACCATGAACGCAGTGGAAATCATCAATAGGGGTAAAATTCGCTTATTATTCATGTCGATGCATATGGATTAGTGCAGCCGCCAAAGATAGGCATTAGTTTGCTTACAAGCCAACGCAGGCTAAGGGACCAGTCGCGCAAGCAGGTCGGCCTCGGTCAGTTTCCACTGTTCGCCCGAGACCATATCCTTCAACGTAAACCGTTCCGTAGCAATCTCCTCCTCGCCGACAAGGACCACGTAAGGAATTTTCTTGTGGTCGGCGTAGGTCAGTTGCTTTTTCAATTTGGCAGCGGTGGGGTAAAGTTCGGAAGCAACGCCCGCGGCACGTAATTTCTGAAGCAACGGCAGCGCATATAGCTCAGCGAGCTTGTCGAAATTGCTGATCAGTACGTGTGTAGACAGCACAGCTGACTCGGAGAAAAGCCCCAATTCTTCCAACACATCGTATATCCGGTCGGCCCCGAAAGAGACGCCAACGCCGGTAATGCCCTTCAGTCCGAACATACCGGTAAGGTCGTCATACCGGCCACCCCCACCGATGCTGCCCATGGTTACCTCATTGGTTTTCACTTCGAAGATACAACCCGTGTAATAGTTAAGTCCCCGTGCAAGTGTAATATCCAATTCCACGAACCGGTTAAGTAGGGCGGTATCGCCCGAAAGTTTCTCGACATAGCCCAGAACAATCTCAAGCTCATCGATGCCGGCCAGTCCGGTAGCGGAGGCCTGCAACACGACTTTAAGTTGCTCGACCTTTTCGGCGTTGGTGCCCTCCAGCTGGATGATGGGCTGCAATCTTTCCACATCTTCGGTGTCGAAGCCACGGGCCAGCAGCTCATTGTTCACGCCATCCAAGCCTATTTTATCCAACTTGTCGATGGCTACGGTCATGTCAACGATCAATTCAGGCTTTCCCAGTATCTCTGCGATACCGGCCAGCAGTTTGCGGTTGTTGAGCTTTATGGAGAAATCGCGCAGGCCGAGTTTGGTCAATGCTTCGTGGTAGATGAGCACGAACTCTGCTTCATTGAGCAAGCTATCGGACCCCACCACATCTACGTCACACTGGTAGAATTCGCGATACCGGCCGCGCTGCGGCCGATCGGCACGCCACACCGGCTGTATCTGGAACCGCTTGAACGGCAAAGTCAGCTCGTGCTGGTGCATCACCACATAGCGAGCGAAAGGAACGGTGAGGTCATACCGCAGTGCACGCTCCGTGATATGCGGAATCAGCGGGGTGGAGGCACGCGCTTCCAGCAGATCCGCCGGCGCCTTGGCGAGGTAGTCGCCCGAATTGAGTATCTTGAAAATTAATTTATCCCCTTCATCACCATATTTCCCGGTGAGCGTTTGAAGGTTCTCGAAGGAGGGCGTCTGAATCTCCCGATAACCATATTTGATGAACACCGACTTAACCGTATTAAAAATATGGTTCCGTTTTTCCATTTCCGCGGGCGAAAAATCACGCGTGCCCTTGGCTAACGAAGGTTTGATTACTGCCATGCGGCAAACTTAGATATATTTGCCTGTATAGGCAAGGCAAATGTATCGATCTCTCCGCTACGAAGAGAGGCAAGATGCGATAGCGGAAACGTAAGGATTTAAAGCACATTCAGTGCTTCACATGCTTTTTCAGCCGCGATTTTCTCGGCGCTTTTTTTGTTATAGTCGCGGCCTGTGCCATAGACCTCGCCGTTGACCACAGCATCGATCGTGAAAATTTTCACACTGTCGCCGGCAGCGTTCTCAGCCTGGACAAAACTAATTTCCTTGCCCGCCTGTTGGCACCATTCAATGAGTCGGCTTTTGAAATTAGTTTCCGTTTCCTCCAGCAACTGGATATCCACGTGAGGTTTGATAATACGGTTAATCAGAAAGTTTTTCACAAACGTATATCCCTTATCCAGATAAATAGCTCCAACCAGTGCTTCAAAGGCATCGCCCAATAGCGACCCCTGCTTATTGGGATAATGGATCATGCGGGCATCGTATTGGATGAGTTCGCTAAGGCCCAGCTTCTTCGACAGTTGGTTGAGGTGCGCACGGCTCACAATTTTGGAGCGCATTTCGGTAAGGAAGCCCTCGCCTTTGTACGGATATTTCTTGAAAAGCAATTCGGCGACCACAGACCCCAACACGGCATCGCCCAAAAATTCCAGCCGCTCATTACTGTTCTTAGTGCCGTCTTTGATGGGTACCGCTACAGACTTGTGCCGAAAAGCCAGTTGGTAAAGATGCAGGTTGCCCGGAACAAAACCGAGCATGTTCTTCAACGCCCGCACATAGCGGCGATTGGGTGAAAAATGCAGTTTGTAAATCTTCGAAACAGGCATCAAATTACTAACTGAATAAACACGCGAGAAGGGGATTCCCCTTTGCGCGAAATGCCTTAAAATTACCCTTCGTATTTCTTGAAAACGACCGTGGCGTTATGACCACCAAAACCAAAGGTGTTGCTCATAGCCGCATTTACTGTTCGCTTTTGCGCGTTATTGAATGTGAAGTTTAATTTCGGGTCAAGATTCGGGTCGTCTGTAAAATGATTGATCGTGGGTGGTACGATGTCGTTTTTGACGGCGAGAATAGAAGCGATAGACTCCACAGCACCTGCCGCACCCAAGAGGTGGCCCGTCATGGATTTGGTCGAGCTGATATTCAGCCCATACGCATGTTGACCGAACAGTTCAAGGATAGCCATGATTTCGCTGGGGTCTCCTACCGGAGTAGATGTACCGTGCACGTTGATGTAGTCGATGGCATCTTTGGTCAGCCTAGCATCTGTGAGCGCATTGCCCATGGCTAGCCGCGCACCGAGCCCTTCGGGGTGCGAAGCCGTGATGTGGTAAGCATCGGCACTCATCCCAGCCCCCACGAGCTCGGCGTAAATCTTCGCTCCCCGAGCTTGGGCATGTTCCAAGCTTTCCAATACAATAGCTGCACCGCCTTCACCGGCCACGAAGCCGTCCCGGTCTTTATCAAATGGCCGAGACGCTGTTTTCGGATCGTCGTTGCGGGTGGATAACGCGTGCATGGCATTAAAGCCACCGATACCCGCTTCATTGATGATGGCTTCCGAACCGCCGCTGACGATGATATCAGCATATCCGGTACGGATGTAATTCAGCGAATCGATCAATGCGTGCGTGGATGAAGCACATGCCGATACGGTTGAAAAGTTAGGCCCCCGTAGTCCGTGGCGCATGGAGATATGGCCCGGTGCAATGTCCAAAATCATCTTCGGAATGAAGAACGGGTTGAAACGGGGTGTTCCATCACCGGCAGAAAAACTGGTTACTTCATCCAGAAAGGTCTTCAGGCCACCGATACCGGAGCCCCAAATCACGCCAATACGATTGGTATCTAGTTTATCGAACGCAAGCGATGCATCGGCAATCGCTTCGTCCGTAACAGCCAATGCGTAATGTACAAATGGATCTACTTTTCGGGCTTCCTTGCGCTCCATGAAATCTTCGGCGTTGAACCCTTTCACCTCACAAGCAAAACGCGTCTTGAATTTCGACGCGTCAAACTTGGTGATTGGAGCAGCGCCGCTTACTCCTTTGATCAGGCTGTCCCAAAATTCGGGGACAGTATTCCCAATCGGAGTAAGCGCACCTAACCCTGTTACTACTACTCTTTTAAGCTCCATTTATAACGATTGGCCTAATGAATTTAGCTAGTTAACGTTTTTTTCTAAATAAGCGATTGCTTGTCCTACCGTGCTGATGGTTTCAGCTTGGTCATCGGGGATTGCAACGTTGAACTCCTTCTCGAATTCCATGATCAACTCCACGGTGTCGAGTGAGTCGGCGCCCAAATCGTTGGTGAATGAAGCTTCTGGGGTCACTTCGTTTTCGTCTACACCTAGCTTTTCAACGATGATTGCTTTAACTCTTGATGCGATATCAGACATGATTCTATAGTTTAATTGTTTAATAAATCTGTGCAAAGAAAAATAAATTTCGGCAAATAGTAAAACATATTTGATTTTTGGAGCATTATTCAGGTTTTTGCCGCAAACTGAATTAGCGTTTTTATATCAGCGATTTAGCGTAAATCTTAGATAGCCTGTTTAACCTCGGCTAATTACCCTTCAATTGTTATACGTTTCCTTTCTTACCTTACTATGGTTAATATGCGGTCAGTCGTTTTTGTTTTCCAAACTTTTTTGCTGCATTATTTTCTTATTGGTAGCAAAGAACCGAGCTCGCGAGCTCACAAAGTAAACCGATCAATTTGCATGGATACAAGCAAATTTATCTAAGTTTGCGCTGAATATAGAAAAATACTTTGAATAAAGTCACATTAAAATACGAATTGGACCTCGATTTTGTACTGATTGCCATTACATCTTCGCTGAGGGACTATCGTTTATGTTATTTTATCAATAAAGTTACGGGGCTGAAACTGTGCAAGATAGATGATTATGAGATTGGTATCCCGCCGCATTTGGAGTTGACTTCGTTTAGCCGATACGCCGATGTGGATGAAGCCAGCGAAACCGAATACTACCTGTTGGCGAACAGGGGACTGGACGGCGGGGTGTTAGTGCCAGAAATGCGCTATTCCGATTATTTCCTGCTGATCAGAAACTTCATCGACGAGGAGGACCTCACCGAACTCCTAGACCATATCGTAGCGATAGCCGATGTGGTTGCTGCGAGTGAAATCTCACCAGAAAAATTGAAATCCAAAGAAAATCTGATATTTTAGTGCCATATTTACGTATAAAAAATGGTCTGTTCGCGGCAGCGCTCAGACTGATAAATTCTTTTAGCGCATATAAAAGAATTTATCTAAGTTTGCCAAAGTATATCAAAGTGTATCAATCACACCATAGATTAGGAAACGAACAAATCGAAGCGGTTGCCCCCGCAGGGCACACCTATAAAGACACATTAACAACAGTAATAAATGGAAAAGGTTCAAAAGCGAACTAAAATCGTGGCCACATTGGGGCCAGCGTCAGCAAAGAAAGAAATATTAACCAGCCTCATAGCCAAGGGGGTGGATGTATGTCGGCTCAATTTTTCGCACGGAAGCCAGGAAGATCATTTGGCAGTAATCAACACGATCCGCGAAATCAACAGCGAGTACAACATGAACATCGGCATTTTAGCGGATCTCCAAGGCCCTAAAATTCGGATCGGTAAGATGAAAGAAGGTGGCGCGGTACTCTTAAACGGTGCCCAGGTTGAAATCACCACCCACGAGCTCGTGGGTGATGAAAGCCGGATTTACATCACCTACCTCGAATTTCCCAAAGATGTCAATGAGAATGAAATCATTTTGCTCGACGACGGCAAAATCCAACTGCGTGTATTGCGTAGCAACCTCAAAGACACCGTGTGGTGCGAGGTGGTGCACGGCGGGGTACTTACCTCGCGCAAAGGAGTAAACCTGCCAAATACCAAAGTATCCATACCCAGCCTTACCGAAGAAGATCTCAATAATCTCCATTTCGTGCTGCAATACGACGTGGAGTGGATCGGGATGTCGTTCGTGCGCAATGCGGAAGATATCGTGCGGCTAAAGGAGGTTATCAGCGAAGCAGGAAAGTCCTCGCGCGTGATTGCCAAAATAGAAAAACCCGAAGCGATTGACAATATTGACGCCATCATCGAAGTGACCGACGGCATCATGGTAGCTCGGGGCGACCTGGGCGTGGAAGTGCCTATGGAAGACGTTCCGGTACTACAGAAAATGATTGTCAAAAAATGCCGTAATGCCTCCAAGCCCGTTATCATCGCTACCCAGATGCTGGAAAGCATGATTACCACACCGCGCCCCACACGAGCCGAGGTAAACGATGTGGCCAACTCTGTGCTAGACGGTGCCGACGCCGTGATGCTGAGCGGCGAAACGTCTGTCGGTGAGTTCCCCGAAATCGTCATCGAGACCATGAGCAAAATCATTGTGCATGTGGAGCGGACATCGTACCCGTACTACAGCTCAAAGGATACCCCACACGACGACGAGTCGGTCGTCCCTGACGCCATCTGCGGATCGTCTGTATACCTGGCCGAAAAAACCAATGCATCCGCCATTGTAGCCATGACATATTCGGGCTATACCGCTTTTGAAATATCGAGCTATCGCCCCAACGCAGACATCTATATTTTTACCGGTAACCGCACGCTACTAAACACGCTGACACTGCTCTGGGGGGTAAAAACATTTTATTACGATAAGTTTGAAAGCACCGACGGCAGCATCCATGACGTGAACACGCTGCTGAAATCCAAAAAGTTGGTGCAACCGGGGCAGATCGTTATCAATACCGCATCTACCCCGCTGCACAAAAAAGGAAAAACGAATACGATCAAGGTAACCGAAATGGAATAACGAATGGGTATCCATGAGGTAACCGACCGAATAACCACTAAGACCCTCGCTTGGTGGTATCGCCTTACAAACAGCGATAAAGCCGCTGTCTTACAAGTCAAGGCGGAGCAGTTGACTTACCTTACCGCCCGCGACCTACTCAACCTCTACGAGGTAGCCAACGAGGTGGAGGAAGCGCAAGTGCCGGGCCTGTTTATCGAGGCGGGTTGCGCCCTCGGCGGATCTGCTATTGCCTTGGGCAAAGCAAAGAAAACCGAGCGTGAGTTCCGGTTATACGATGCCTTCGGCATGATCCCGCCCCCTTCGGACAAGGACGATGTGGATGTGCATGCCCGGTATGAGGAAATCAAAAGCGGCAAATCAAAGGGAATCGGGGGCGATACGTACTACGGGTACACGGAAAACCTGCAGGACGTGGTGGCCGGCAACTTGGCGAAACATGGGCTGCCACGCCAAGAAAACAACATCCGGCTGATTAAGGGGTATTTTGAAGACACGCTCTACATTACCGAGCCGGTAGCATTGGCGCACATCGATTGCGATTGGTATGCTTCGGTGATGAGCTGCCTACTTCAGATAGAACCCCACCTTTCGCCCGGCGGGAAACTCCTATTCGACGACTATTACGATTGGTCCGGCTGCCGCAATGCGGTGGATGAATATTTCAACGATAAAACAGGGTATACCTTTAATCGGGTGGGCCGGAAGCTCCATGTTACGAAAACGGTACGTTAAGGCCTGTGTTAAAATTTGTTAAAAGCTACCATTTACCTTACAGCTTGTGTATTTTTGTAAGGAATGAGGCACAAAAAGAGTATTGGATTGATCATCGGCCTGATGACCGTGGCCCTATTGGGCGTGGTGGCCATGCAGTATTTTTTCATCCGCCAGTCCTATGTGCTCAAAGCCCAGCTTTTCGATGAGTCCGTTAAAGCTGCCCTCAATGCGGTGGCCGCCAAAGCGGAGAAACGGGAAGTGATGCAACTTGCGGCTGCGCAACGCGAGAACAAGGAAAGGGCCGAACGTGAGCAACGAAAGCTTGAGGAACAGCTGCGGCTGAAAACGGAAATCGAGCAGCTTCGGGAAAAGCAGGCGAAATTGCGCTTAGCTTTCTTGCAACAAGAGGAGAAGTTAAATCAGCAATTCCCCATCGTTATTCCGATTGAAAACAATGATTTTTATGAAACGTATATCAATAACCCAAGGCATCAAGGACTGGTCTCGGTTAGCTATCAATCAAACATCGTAATAGACAACGGGTTCCAGCGGAACGACAACTCCATCGGGCTTTCCGCCATCCGGGAGGTTCCGACGATTAAGGCGAAAGACGACAGTGTGCGCTATTTCATCCCCATGGGGCCCGATGCATTCAACACCACACGGTTGAAATACGCCATAAAAGCATTCCCCCCCCGGCAGGACCTCAAGATGAACCGCGAAATCGCCCGCAAGGAACAGGAGCTCCAGCTGTTGCAAGCCAACACATTGATGGATACCATTGCTATTATAAGCGGGAAAAACCCCTTGATGGTACAAGGGTTTGAGGCCGAAATGGAATTATACAAGCGCCCCCTCAGTGAACGTGTCAACGTGGGCTACATCCGGTCGGAACTCAAAAAAGAATTGGAGGTGAGGGATATCAAGTCGCCGTTCGACTTGATGATCAAAGATAGGAACACCACGCTTTACGCGTCGTTTGCTAATCTATCGGAGGCAGACGAACCCGATCCACAGAGCTTATACACCACAGAACTCTTCCGGGCAGACAATCACAATTCATCAGGCCGCCTCGCCGTGTATTTCCCGAACAAAGACAACCTCTTGATGGGAAACATGACGGTGATGTTGTTCTCATCGGTTACCTTATTGCTCGTGTTGATTGGTTCCTTTACCTACACAATCTTTACCATGCTCCGCCAGAAAAAAATATCGGAGATGAAGACGGATTTCATCAACAACATGACCCATGAGTTTAAAACGCCTGTAGCCACCATCATGATTGCCAGCGAATCACTCAAGGACGCCGAAATAGCGGCCGACCAGCAGCGTGCCTCTCGCCTGGCCAATATCATTTATGATGAAAATGTGCGTTTGGGTAATCACATTGAGCGGGTACTTAATATTGCCCGCCTTGAGAAAGACAACTTGAAGCTGGAACATCACCCGGTAGATGTAAATGACCTGGCCCAGGCTGTTGTGGACAGCATGGAGCTGCAATTGCTAAAGCACGAAGCCAACGTAAACATGCACCTCGATGCGACCGACGCCGTCGTATCGGGTGATGAACTGCACTTATCCAACGTGTTGTTCAATCTGTTGGACAATGCCATAAAATACAGTAATGAAAACCCGGATATCACCATCAAGACGAAAAATAGCGATAAACAAGTACACGTTACGGTAGCCGATAAAGGCATCGGCATGAGCCGCGACCAACTGTCGAAGATTTTTGACCAATTCTACCGCATCCCAACAGGAAACCGCCACGACGTGAAAGGCTTCGGCCTTGGGCTTAGCTATGTAAACGACATCGTGAAGCGCCTGGATGGGAAAATACATGTACGCAGCGAAAAAGATAAAGGCACCACATTTGAAATTACCTTACCGCTCGAACGATAGGGAGACCAACCATTATGCAAAAGATTCTACTCGCAGAAGACGATCCAAACCTGGGCGATATCTTGAAAGATTACCTGGAGCTGAAAGGTAAATTCGAGGTGACACTCAGCAAGGATGGTGACGAAGCACTACAGCAGTTCAACAAAGAAACGTTCGACCTCTGCATACTCGACGTGATGATGCCACGCAAGGATGGCTTCACGCTAGGCAAAGAAATCCGGAAAACGAACGCAGACATACCCATCATCTTCGCCACAGCCAAGGGGATGATGGAAGACAAAACCGAAGCCTTCGAGCTGGGTGGCGACGACTACATCACCAAACCGTTCCGTGTGGAGGAACTCCTGCTGCGCATCCATGCGCTGCTTAAACGCGCATCGCGCGAAAAACAAGAGGAAGCATACGCCGATCAATTCGACATCGGAAAATACCATTTCGACTATGTGTCGCAACAAATCAGCTACGGTGGGCAACAGCAAAAACTATCAACCAAGGAAGCCGAATTGCTACGTCTGCTGTGCATCAAGAAAAACGACGTATTGACACGCGAAGAAGCCCTGCTGAAAATCTGGCATGACGACAATTACTTCAACGGCCGCAGCATGGACGTATTCTTAAGTAAATTGCGCAAATATCTGCGCGACGACCCCAGCGTCGAAATCGTCAACGTTCATGGCAAGGGATATAAACTCCTAGTAAGTTAGTAGGCCATCCGCAAAAATATTTGCGGTTTACAGATTTTATCCCGACCTTAGCGGCCGCTTATGGAGAAAGGCAGAGGGAATGGACCCTGTGAAGCCTTAGCAACCTGTCCGCAGACAAGGTGCTAAATTCTACGCTCCTCCGCTAATAGCGGGGTAGGGAAAAATAAGCAGACACAACTGACCCTTGTGCCGTCTCCCCAAAGCATCCAGAAAAAGACTTCTTATTTCCGTGGTGGAAGGATGTCTCTGTGTTGTACATTCATTTAGTTATACAATATCATGTTAAAAACCAACAATTTGGGTTACCCGCGTATCGGTGCCCTTCGGGAGCTGAAAAAGGCCAACGAAGCCTACTGGGCAAAAAAGATCAACCAGCAGGAATTATTAGAGGCCGCGCGTACCATTCGCGAAGGGAATTGGAAAACCCAACGGGAGGCTGGCATTGCCCTCATCCCTTCTAACGATTTTTCGTTTTATGACCAGGTACTCGACCTTACACTCACCGTAGGGGCTATCCCCGCCCGTTACGAGGGCTTCACGGTCGAAGGGGCCTCTTCTTATAACCTCGATTTATATTTTGCCATGGCACGCGGTTTCCAGCAAGACGAGCTCGACGTAACCGCTATGGAAATGACTAAATGGTTCGATACCAACTACCACTATATTGTACCTGAGTTCGTGAAGGACCAGCAGTTCCGCCTCACTTCCGAGAAGGTGGTAAATGAATTTAACGAAGCTAAGCAATTGGGTATCACCACCAAGCCGGTGCTACTGGGGCCGATCACCTATCTATTGTTGGGTAAAGAGAAAGAGGCCGGCTTCGACCGGATCGATCTTATCGACCGCCTGCTGCCCGTTTACGAAGAAATTTTAGGTAAACTCGCTGCTGCCGGCGCCGAGTGGGTGCAGTTTGACGAGCCTTTCCTCGCATTGGATATCGACGAGAAGGCCCGCGCGCTTTACCAAACCGTATATAGCCGCCTCGCTGCCGCTGCCAAAGGCACCAAATTCGTAGTGGCTACGTACTTCGAGTCGCTGCGCGAGAATGCAGCCACCGCGCTGAATCTGCCTGTACAGGCCTTGCACATTGATCTCGTACGCGGCGAAAACCAGCTCGATGAGCTGCTTGGCAATGTACCTGCCGGCCTTACGCTGTCATTGGGCGTAGTGGATGGCCGCAACATCTGGAAAAACGATTACGAAGCATCGCTTGCCAAAATTAAACAGGCCGTAGATGCCCTTGGCGCCGATCGCGTATGGGTGGCCCCTTCAAGCTCCTTGTTGCATGTGCCGTTCGACCTCGATCTGGAAACCAACGAGCAGTCGCTTCCTGCAGAAGTTAAAAACTGGCTTGCTTTTGCTAAGCAAAAACTTACGGAAGTAACCGACCTGGCCACGCTAGCCACTGGCGATGCTAACAGCGCAGTAACAGCCCGCTTTGAGGCCAACCAGGCTGCGCAACAGAGCCGCCGTACTTCTTCACTCATCCACCGCGGCGAAGTGAAGACCCGCGTAAAAAACATTACGGACGACGATGCCAAGCGGACCAGCGCCTTCGCCGACCGCAAAGCCAAGCAACAGGCGAAGTTTAACCTGCCCGCCTTTGCTACGACTACCATCGGCTCGTTCCCACAAACCCGAGACGTGCGTAAATGGCGTGCCGACCTCAAAAAAGGGGCAATCAGCCAGGCGGAATACGACAAGCTCATCGCCGAGGAAACCGAGCGGACCATCCGCCTGCAAGAAGATCTGGATATCGACGTGCTGGTACACGGCGAGTTTGAGCGTAATGACATGGTAGAGTACTTCGGCGAGCAGTTGTCAGGCTATGCTTTCACCAAAAACGGTTGGGTACAGTCATACGGCTCACGCTGCGTGAAGCCTCCTGTTATCTACGGCGACGTTTCGCGCCCCAACGACATGACCGTTTACTGGTCGGCCTATGCACAAACCCTCACCAACCGCCCCGTAAAAGGGATGCTTACCGGTCCGGTAACCATTTTGCAGTGGTCGTTTGTGCGCAATGACCAACCACGGTCTGAAACCACCTACCAAATCGCATTGGGTATTTTGGATGAGGTGCAGGCTTTGGAGAAAGCAGGCATCAAAATTATCCAAATTGACGAACCGGCTATCCGCGAAGGCCTGCCCCTGCGCAAGGCCGACCACAAGGCGTACCTCGATTGGGCAGTGCGTGCTTTCCGTGTATCATCGTCAAACGTCGAAGACGATACGCAGATACACACCCACATGTGCTACTCGGAGTTTAACGACATCATCGAGCATATTGCAGCCATGGATGCCGACGTGATTACCATTGAGACATCGCGTTCACAGATGGAACTGTTGGATGCCTTTGCCGATTTCAACTACCCGAACGACATTGGTCCCGGTGTTTACGACATCCATTCACCACGCGTACCGAGCAAGGAAGAGATGGTCAAATTGCTGGAGAAGGCAAAAGCGGTAATCCCGGCGGCGCAGCTGTGGGTTAACCCCGACTGCGGCCTGAAAACCCGTGCTTGGCCCGAAACGAAAGCCGCGCTGGAATCGATGGTCGAAGCTGCGAAGACGCTCCGCGGCGTGGCGGCAACGGTGTAGCCACACCATCACTTTATTTCAAGCCCCGTTGCCGATAGGTAGCGGGGTTTTTTAATGCTTGCTGTGAAGCTTGCCACACCATTTTGTAGGTATTAATGGGTATACGAGATAAATGCGGCATGTCGCAAGTTAAGGAAATTCGCGTAATCTTGCCGTTCCAGTTACCGGCAAAACCCTATCTTTGCCCCATGCACTTTGATATCATTACCGTACTGCCAGACCTGCTGGAAAGCCCTTTCGCGCACTCTATCCTGCAACGCGCCCAGAAAAAAGGGCTTTGCGAAATCGCCGTGCACAGCCTACGCGACTATGCCGACAACAAGCACCGGAGTGTAGATGACTACCCTTATGGTGGCGGCAGCGGTATGGTGATGCAGGTGGAACCGTTTGCAAAATGCATCGAAAAGTTGCAGGCCGAGCGCCCGTACGACGAGGTGATCTTCATGACACCAGACGGCGAAACCCTCAACCAATCGATTGCCAACAACCTCTCCACGAAGGGTAACCTCATCATCCTTTGTGGCCATTATAAAGGCATCGACCAGCGTATCCGCGATATTTTCGTAACGCGTGAGCTCTCCATCGGCGACTACGTGCTTTCGGGTGGGGAGTTGCCCGCCGCCGTGCTCGTGGATGCCGTGGCGCGACTGCTGCCCGGAGTGCTATCGGACGAAACTTCGGCACTCTCCGACTCCTTTCAGGGCGGGCTGCTGGATGCGCCGATCTATACCCGACCGGCCGACTGGCGCGGGCATAAAGTGCCCGATATACTGCTCAGCGGCAATGAGGCGGCGATAAACGAATGGCGCGATGAGCAGGCATTGGCCCGCACCGAGGCCCGGCGACCAGACTTATTGGACGACTAAGCAACCTGCAAAAGCGAATAGCGGCAAAATAAAATTTGTTTCATTAAAATTTTTTATATTTTTGCTCCGTATGATTATGAATACGTTTCACATCGAATTATGGTGGTGGCACGGCGCAAATAACGTCGGGTCAGAAGGAACAGTAATATATTCCTAATCAGCCAAGGCTTTAGAATATTCGGCCCGACGTTTTGAAGAATCCGTCGGGTTTTTTTGTGTGATTAAGTTAATGAATGAATATGGCATACCGATTTAAAACGGCTTACGAACAGTTACTTGCCGATACGACTACGCCGGTGAGTACGTACTTGCGGCTTCGCGACGTGTTTCCAAACAGCCTGCTGCTGGAAAGCTCTGATTACCACAGTCGTGAAAACAACATGAGCTACATCTGCTGCCAGCCCATCGCAGGCATTCGGCTGGATGGCGAAACGCTAGAAATCCAGTATCCTGGGCTTCCCGCAACACGGAAACAGGCAACAGAAATCAACCTCCGTGAAGAGGTATCGACTTTTAGAGGTGCGTTTGCCGACAATGGTGGAAATGAATTCAACTTCATTTCCAATGGTCTTTTCGGCTTCTTCACATTTGATACGGTAACCCATTTCGAAGATATCCGGTTGGAAACACCGTCGGACCCCCAGCGCGATATACCTTTTATGCAATACCATATCTATCGCTTTGTCATCGCAATAGATCATTTCCGCAACCAGCTTTTTATTTTCGAACATCAGCTGGAAGATGATGAAAGCCCATCAGGCCTTGAAAAGATTCAGAACCTGATCCAAAACAAAAACTTCCCGGAATATAATTTCTCGCTCAATGGTGACGAAGCATCGAACATGGGCGATGCGGATTTCAAAACCTTGGTGGAAAAGATGAAGACCCATATTTTCCGCGGCGATGTTTTCCAGATCGTACCATCGCGCGGGTTCTCCCGCCCGTTTTTGGGCGATGAATTCAACGTATACCGCACACTGCGCTCCATCAATCCGTCGCCGTACCTGTTTTATTTCGATTACGGCGACTTTAAGCTTTTCGGCTCGTCGCCCGAGGCACAGCTGACCATCCGCAACCGCGAAGCGACCATTTACCCGATAGCAGGCACCTTCAAGCGAAGCGGAAACCAAGAGCAAGATGAAAAAATAGCGGAAGCATTAAAAGAAGACCCGAAAGAAAGTGCAGAACACGTAATGCTCGTAGATTTAGCGCGCAACGACCTTAGCCGGCATTGTGAAAACGTACACGTAAAAACCTACAAAGAAGCGCAATATTACTCCCACATCATCCACCTGGTATCGAAAGTTTGCGGTGCGCTACGCGAAGGGGTGAATTCGTTTGATGTGGTGGGCGATACCTTTCCGGCAGGTACGCTCAGTGGTGCGCCCAAGCATATGGCCATGCAACTCATCGATCGGTATGAAAACCAGCAGCGGAGCTTCTATAGCGGAGCCATCGGTTACATGGGGTTCAATGATGATTTCAACCACGCCATCATGATCCGCTCGTTCCTCAGCCGGAACAATACCTTGCATTACCAGGCGGGGGCTGGCATTGTGGCCGATTCAGACCCCGAAAAAGAACTTCAGGAAGTAAACAACAAAATTGCCGCATTGCGCAAAGCAATGGAATTGGCACAGGATATTTGATAGTTAAAAAAATGGACAGCGCTCAAAAGCAATCACCGCGGATACTGGTGATCGACAATTATGATTCATTCACGTTCAATCTAGTACACCTGCTGCACGAGTGTGGGCACGACGCCACTGTATGGCGCAACGACAAATTTGCCTTGGAAGACGTGGATGGATTCGACAAAATCCTGCTGTCGCCGGGCCCCGGTATACCCACGGAGGCCGGCCTGCTCTTGGATGTCATCCGCCGATACGGCGCAACGAAAAGCATCCTCGGCATCTGCCTAGGGCAACAGGCCATAGCAGAGGTGTATGGAGGTACCCTCTACAACCTAAGCAAACCCGTGCACGGCACGGCCACCCCCCTCCTTATCACGATGGACGACGAACCGATATTTACAGACTTACCACAGTCTTTTCTCGTAGGCCGGTACCACTCGTGGGCCGTTGCACACGAAGGATTTCCTGATGTGCTGCGCATCACCGCCGAAGATGAACAAGGCGTGATCATGGCGCTAGCACATAAAACACTCGACGTCAAAGGGCTGCAGTTTCACCCCGAATCGGTGCTTACGCAACATGGCAAAGCGATGATTGCGAACTGGTTGGCTCCCATCACGGAATATGCGTAACCGATTGTCGGCCACTCATCACAAAACACTGAAGAATGACCATTTTAGATAAAATAATCGCCAAGAAAACGGTTGAGGTAGAACAAGCAAAAGCCGCTGTTCCCTTTACCGAATTGGAGCAAAAGCCGCTCTTTACACGTTCGTGCCTCTCGCTACGCAACGCCGTACATGATCCGACGAAGAATGGCATCATTGCCGAGTATAAGCGGGCATCCCCCTCAAAAGGAGTAATAAATGACCAGGCACCGGTCGCTACCGTGGTAGGCGGCTACCAGGATGCAGGTGTGTCTGCCGTATCCGTATTAACAGACCATCCCTTTTTTAAAGGTAGCCTCGATGACCTGATTGTTGCCCGTACCACATTAACGATACCCTTGCTCCGTAAGGAGTTTATCATAGACGAGTACCAAGTTGTGGAAGCCAAGGCCCATGGTGCGGATATCATCCTGCTGATTGCGGCTGTATTGGATACCGGGCGAATCAAAGCCCTATCGGAAGCTGCAAAATCCATGGGGCTGAACGTGCTGCTGGAGGTGCACAACCGCGGGGAATTGGAGCGTAGCATGATGGATAGCGTAGATGCCATCGGTGTAAATAACCGTAACCTGAACGACTTCTCGGTGTCAATCGACCATTCGTTGGAATTGGTGGATTTAATCCCCGAAAGGTTCATCAAGATTTCTGAAAGTGGAATCAGTAACCCAGACACCATCCGCCAGCTGCGCAGTGTCGGATTTGAAGGCTTTCTCATCGGCGAGAACTTCATGAGGACCGCCGATCCTATAGAAGCTGTTAAAAAGTTCACTGAAAAAATCTAAACCCGCTCTACAGCCGATTATAAACGGATATATTCGGATATATCCGTTTATCATACGGCTATTCCTCTCCGAAGCCCCACCTTTGTTTTGTCGATGGCTCAGTAATGCCGTCGGTCGTTAATCGATTGTTTCACTAATTAATTTAAAGCATCATGGCTTCATTAAAAAACAGCGTTAGGCTCACCGGGTTTTTAGGCAAAAACCCCGAAATGAAAACACTCAACGATAACACGAGTCTCGCCCGGGTATCGTTAGCCACTAACGAAAGGTACCGCAACGAGCAAGGCGAATGGGCGACCAACACGCAATGGCATCACCTTGTATTCTGGGGGCGTCAAGCAACGTTTGCCGAAAAAGCATTGACCAAGGGGTCAGAAATTGCTGTTGAAGGCAAGTTGGTAAACCGGCAGTATGTCGATAATAATGGCGTAACCCGCTATGCTACCGAAGTAAACGTAAAAGAGGTGTTGCAGCTCAACCGCAAACCGGAGTAACATCCTTTGTATGGGGTACGCAAAACTGGCTTTGCGTACCCTTTCGTGTACTTTGTCGTGAAATTGACTTTTACACGCTTTTTTCCTTAGCTTTGCGGCAAAAGTTAATGCTGGTTCTATGGCAAATAACACCGCTCTTACTGATGTACATATCGCCTTGGGTGCTAAAATGGTTCCCTTCGCAGGCTTTAATATGCCGGTCCAATATTCCGGCATCAATGATGAGCACGAAACGGTCCGCAAGAGCGTCGGAGTATTCGACGTGAGTCACATGGGCGAATTTATCCTGAAGGGGGAGGGTGCGCTCGACCTTATCCAGAAAATCAGCGCTAACGATGCTTCCAAATTAAAGGATGGAAAGGTTCAATACGCTTATATGCCCAACGAAACGGGTGGGGTGGTCGACGACTTCTTGATTTACCGGATCGATGAAAAAACCTATTTCCTGGTTGTTAATGCTTCAAACATCCAAAAGGACTGGGATTGGATTGCTAAATACAATACCGGCGGTGTCACGATGAAAGACATTTCTGACGAGACCTCCCTGTTTGCCGTACAGGGTCCCAAATCAGCAGATGTGCTGGACAACCTCACCAACATGGACCTAGCAACCATGAGCTATTATACCTTTGCCAAAGGCACTTTCGCGGGAGTCGACAACGTACTCGTATCTGCCACCGGCTATACAGGAGCTGGCGGGTTTGAGGTTTACGTGGCCAACAAAGATGCAAAAAAGGTTTGGGACGCCATCTTTGAAGCAGGCGCACCATATGGTATCAAGCCCATCGGCTTAGGAGCGCGCGATACCCTACGGCTGGAAATGGGTTTCTGTCTCTATGGCAACGACATCGACGATAACACATCGCCATTGGAGGCAGGGCTGGGATGGGTAACCAAGTTTACGAAAGACTTCGTCAATGCCGATGGCTTAAAAAAACAGAAGGAAGCTGGGTTGAAAAACAAGCTTGTGGGCTTTGAGATGATTGATCGTGGGATACCTCGGCAGGGATACGACATCGTGGACGGAAACGGCGGCATTATCGGCCGCGTCACCTCGGGGACGCAGTCGCCAACATTAAAGAAGTCCATCGGATTAGGCTATGTGACGGTAGACTATGCCAAAGAAGGAACTGAACTATACATTGCCATACGCAACAACGCGGTGAAAGCGGTAGTGGTAAAACCCCCATTTGTAAAGAGTAACGACAACGGATGACTTTAAAAAGTGTGAACGTATGCCTAAGCCCCGCATTATTGCCGTTTTGTGAACTGAATAACACAACAGCCGTAGTAATCGATATCTTCAGGGCCTCGTCTTCCATGTGTTACGGGCTAGCTAGTGGCGCACGTGCCATCATCCCCGTTGCCGAAATAGATGAATGCTTAGCCTATAAAGAAAAAGGGTACCTGCTGGCAGCCGAGCGCGATGGTGCGGTAGTAGAGGGATTTGATTTCGGCAACTCGCCGTTTTCGTATACGCCGGAAAAAGTAGTGGGAAAAACTGTGGTATTGACCACCACGAACGGAACCAGGGCCATCCAACAGTGCAAAAAGGCAAAAACGGTAGTGATGGGGTCTTTCCTGAATATCAGTGCACTTACCCGGTGGCTGAAAAACCAGGAGGGCCACGTGTTATTGGTCTGTTCGGGTTGGAAAAACCACATGTGCTTGGAAGATACCGTCTTTGCTGGGGCCGTGGTCAATCGGCTTGCAACAGATGGGATAACATTGGATGATGCCGCCTATGCTGCACAAAGCCTTTACCTCAGCGCTCTGCCCGACCTTGCTGCGTTCCTTGCAAAAGCATCACACAGCAAGCGCATGAAACACCTACATATTGAACAAGATATTGCCTTTTGTCTGCAAGAAGACATGGTAACGGCCATACCCGTGATGAAAAATGGCGAGCTGGTGTGTTTACCCGAGCATTTGCCGGTAGCCCAATAGCGTTATTTATCCTTGGTAAAATGCTTAATCTGCTTTAGCAGGCGGTATTTCAAATATACTAGTATCAGGAAAATCGCTATGGTGATGGCTAATATCGGGTACTTCGAACCATTATCATCACTGTTATAGGCTGCGATTGCTGCTAGTGCCATCAGAATCAGCGCGATACTAAGCAAAACGTTATAAAGAAAATATTTCTTCATGGCAGGCAACGATCCTAACAATCAATACACATCCATATCCGGGTCGAACGCATCACGCCATGCCAATATTCCACCCTCCAGATTGTAAAGGTTGTCAAACCCCTCTCGCTCAAGCAGCATGATGGCTTGTGCGCTCCGCTTGCCGCTACGGCAGTGGATGATCACTGGCTTCTCGCGCGATACTTTGTCTTTTTCAAGGACCACTTCGGCCAACGGGATGTGCTCGCCGTTGATGTGGGATGTATCGTATTCGAATTCCTCCCGTACATCAATCAACTGAAAATCTTCATTCTTATCAATTTTCGACTTGAGTTCTTCAACCGTGATTTCTTTCATTATCTTATTCGTTTTGTACCCAAAGATAGCGCTTATCCATCAAATAGAAGCAGGAAAGTACGGAAAATTGTCTAAATTTGACTGTCTATAAAACAACTAAACAATGGTTAGACGGTTAGGCTTGGGTTTACTGGTGCTTTGTTTACTGGCGGGATGCGCCGGCCGCCGGCCATTACAGCGGGTGGTTGATACCAATGAGGTAAAAAGGATATTGCATACGCTTGCGGCAGACGATATGCAGGGGAGGGCAGCATTTACACCCGGCGCGGAACGGGCCGCCGATTTTATCGCCGCAGAGTTTACCAAAATCGGGCTGCAGCCCTTTACCGACGAGCCAAACTTCAGGCAGACATTCGAGGTTGTCAAAATTCACCCGACTACATGGACGGTGACTTTTGATGGGGTGGAGGTACCCGAGGACCGGATCATCGTATCAAGCAATAGGCCTGGGGTGAACTGGAACACCGATCCCAATGTTTCCCTGATCAGCATACAGGCGGGCGATGATTTCGCGCAACGCTTTAGGGAGGCCGCCACCGGTGAAAAAGATGCCATCGTGGTTATCGACACCAGCTTTGCCAACCTCTTTAACCGATACCGGGGCTTCTTGATGCGCGAACGCGTCACTCAGGAGCACAGCACGTCGCCCACGCCTTCCGTGGTGTACGTGTTGGCCAATAATCTCCCCATATCCTTCCGCGTGGCCTTCACTAATACCATCGAAAAGCAACCTTTGTTTAACGTGATCGGTATGCTACCGGGTACGTCCTTGCCGCACGAATACGTCATTTTCTCGGCGCATTACGACCATATCGGCATTCTTGATCCCGTAAACCAGGATTCGATTGCCAACGGGGCCGATGACGATGCTTCCGGTGTATCGGCTGTCATCAGCTTAGCCCATTACTATAAAAAGCGAAACGATAATGCGCGCACCCTGCTGTTCGTCACTTTCACAGCCGAGGAGATAGGGCTCGTCGGGTCGAAGTATTTCTCATCGCAGATCAGCCCCGAGGAAGTGGTGGCCATGATCAACATCGAGATGATCGGGAAAGACGCCCGATTCGGCCCTAACTCGCTGTATGTAACTGGCTATGACCAATCCAATTTGGCGGAGATTATGCAGCAGAATGTGGGGAAAACGGACTTTACTTTCCACCCCGACCCATACCCCACCCAAAACCTATTCTATCGGAGCGATAACGCTTCGCTAGCCGCCATGGGCGTGCCTGCCCATACGTTTGCTACCGTGCAGATAGACCAAGACCGCTATTATCATACGGTGGACGATGAGGTAGAGACCTTAGCTATCGAAAACATCGTATCGTCCATCCAAGCAATCGCCATAGGGCTAACGTCTATCATTGCCGGTGACGATACGCCTACGCGTATTCCGAAACTGGCGCAGTAAGTACCAAACTTTTGGTGGTTAATTTCGTTATCACTATATTGGTGAGCGGTTAAACCAAGCTAACGTGCTCGCTCTTGCTGTGCCTCCCCTTAACAAGGCCCGGACGAGCATACAAAGATCAAATACTGTGAGTAAAACCATTATTGTATCCAATCGGCTGCCCATAAAAATTACGGAAGATGGCAATGGCTATGCCCTGCACCCCAGTGAAGGAGGGTTGGCAACGGGCTTGGCTTCTATCCATGCGCTCGGTGAAAATACATGGGTGGGCTGGCCGGGCATCATACTCGAAGACGCCAAACAAAAGGCCTATTTTACAAAAGTACTGAAAGAAAAACGGTTAGCGCCCATCTTCTTAGACGACGACGAGATACGGGGCTTCTACGAAGGGTTTTCCAACGAAGTACTTTGGCCAATTTTCCACTACATGCCTAATTACGCCATCTACGAGCTGGAGAATTGGGAGACTTACGTGCGGGTGAATGAAAAATTCCGCGACCTTGTTCTAGAGGTAGCCGAGCCAAACGACACCATTTGGGTCCACGATTACCAGCTGTTGTTGCTGCCGGGCTTACTCCGAAGCGCGCTGCCAGATGCTTCCATCGGCTTTTTCCAACATATCCCATTCCCCTCACAAGAACTTTTCCGTCTCATCCCCTGGCGACGCGAACTGCTGGAAGGGATGTTAGGGGCAGACTTACTCGGTTTCCATACGTTTGATGATGTACGGCACTTTATCAGTTCAGCAACCCGGCTGGTCGGCACCAACAATAACTCCAACAAACTGGAGGAAGACGGACGTACCATCGTTGTGGAATCTTTCCCAATGGGTATCGACAGCAATCGGTTTTCCACACTGTCATCAGACAGCAAGGTGTTGAAGCGCGTTGCCGAACTGAAGTCGAATTTCAAAAACCAGAAAATCATCCTGTCTATCGACCGTCTGGATTACAGCAAAGGGATCTTGCAGCGGTTGGAAGCTTTTGACTTGTTCCTAGCGGAAAACCCCGACTTCCACAAGCAAGTGACGTTATATATGGTGGTCGTACCATCGCGAGACACCGTGCCCCAATACCGCGAACTCAAAGATCAAATAGACCGCTTAGTGGGTAATATCAATGCAGAATACGGTGTATATGACTGGTATCCGGTAGCTTATTTCTATCACGGCTATCCCGCAGAGGAAATAGCGGCACTATATAATGTGGCCGACGTCTGTTTAGTAACCCCCATGCGCGATGGGATGAACTTGGTAAGTAAAGAGTATGTTGCCAGCCGACATGACCATACCGGCGTACTTATTCTCAGTGAAATGGCCGGAGCTGCCAATGAGCTGATTGATGCACTGATTGTAAATCCAAATAATGTAAACGATATCCGCGACGCATTGCTGACGGCATTGCGCATGCCAGCTACTGAGGTAACCAAACGCATGAATGCCATGCGCCAAATCGTATTCAAATTTACCGTACAACATTGGGCAACTTTATTTATGAGTAGACTAGAAGAGATAAAGAAAGTACAATCGAACACGCGGGCCCGGTTGGTCGGCCCCGTCATTGAAGATCAAATCATTTCTGGCTATAGCGCGGCTGCCAGCAGGCTGTTATTGCTCGACTATGACGGCACTCTGGTGGGCTTCCAAGATGATATCGATAAAGCCTCGCCCGATGACGAGCTTTATCGGTTACTTGATATACTGGAGGCCGACATCAACAACCACTTGGTGATCATTAGCGGCCGAAAGCACAGTACACTGGAACAATGGTTCCAAAACAAACCCTATAGTCTCATTGCCGAGCACGGCGTTTGGACGAAAGAGCCGCATGCGGAATGGCACTTAAAAAGCGGCTTATCCAATACGTGGAAGGAAGAAGTCGGCGCCTTTATGGAATCATATGCGGACCGAACGCCGGGGGCGTTCGTAGAAGAGAAGAGCTTCTCCCTCGCATGGCACTACCGCAAGGTACAACGCGATTTAGGTGCCCTGCGCGCCCAAGAGCTAATTGAGGGCCTGCGCGATTATTCAGCGTCATACGGACTGCAATTGCTCGATGGCGATAAAGTGGTGGAGATACGGAGCGCCGAGGTGAATAAAGGGCGGGCAACACTGGACATCCTCCACGAAAATAGGTATGATTTCATCCTTTCCATCGGTGATGATCGCACGGACGAAGACACGTTCCACGCGTTACCCCGGGAGGCCTTCACCATCAAAGTAGGCACCGAAGTATCGGCCGCGAGGTTTTACCTGAAACACCGGCGGGAGGTGCGAATGCTGCTTCAGAAGCTGGCTGATATAGCTCCACCGACCACTAACCCATGAAAATCGGCTGATCCAATTTCATCGAAATGCGGTACGCCGCGTTCATAAGTCCTACATGGCTATACGCTTGGGGGAAATTGCCCCATTGGCTCCCGTCAGACTCATCTACATCTTCGCTGAATAACATCAGGTGGTTGGCATAGGTAAGCAGCTTTTCGAACGTTGCAATCGCCTCATCTACCCGACCCACGCAGGCCAGCGCCTCCACATGCCAAAACGCACAGATGAGAAATGTCGACTTAGGCTTACCGAAATCGTCCGAATGCAGGTAACGATAAAAAAGTCCCTCAGGGGTTTTTAGCTCGCTTTCGAGTGCCGAGAGGTGGTTGCGCGCCCGCTCGGATGCAGGGTCGAGGTAATGCATCATAATCAGCTGCAACGTGCTGGCATCAAGGTGCGGACTACCCATCGCGTTGGTATATACCTGTCGTTTGGCGTCATAGCACGATTCGATATAATGTGCTGCGCGCTTCATCAACGCATCGGCGCGACCGATCAATTGTTGGTCGCCGATGACCGTCCCGATTTTCCGCGCCGCCGAGCTCCCCGCCCATTGGAAAAGATTGGTGTAACAATGATGATTGGCAAAATTGCGAAACTCCCAGATACCGGCATCCTTTTCATCGATGGTTTTCTCGATCTTTTGCAGGATATAATCAACCCAGCGCCCCGCATCAGAGCGCTCTTTGAAAACGAAACGGTAGTCTGTATACAATGGCAACAAGGCAATCATTGCCTGCCCATATACATCGTTCTGGATATGTTCATAGGCTTGGTTACCAATCCGCACGGGTTTGTTGCCTTGGTACCCTTCCAATCCGTCCAGTATCCGCTCTGTCAGCTCAGACTGCCCATTTATTCCGTAAAGCGGTTGGAGCCTACCCGTATCCGCATGGGTAATATTAGTGATGTAATTTGCGTAAAGCTCCATCTCCTCGAACTGGCCGATGTGGTTTAACGCTGTGATGACGTAATAGCTGTCGCGCAGCCAACAGAAGCGATAGTCCCAATTGCGGCCGCTGCCCGGATATTCGGGCAAACCTGTGGTACCTGCCGCAATAATGGCACCCGTATCTTCGTATTGGTGAATTTTTAGTGTGAGGGCAGACCGGATCACCGCTTCTTGATAAAAAGCGGAAATGGTGGCATGTTTGATCCATGTGCGCCAATAATTCGTGGTTTCTCGAAGGAAATGTTCGACCGTGTGCTCCAGTGGTGCTTCGAGTGGTTGGCCATAGGTAAGAGCGAGGTACTTGGTTCCGCCCAATACAAAGCTTTCTTCTCCGAAAAAATGGCTTACGGGGACATTAGTGGTTAGCCGCATCTGCTCGATACCGTTATTGAAGTCGACGTGGTTACTACCCCTGAATTTGTTGAACGTCTGTGCGCCGTATGCACTCACCGGCTCGCAGACAATACGTACCCGCGGACGCCCAGCTAACGGTTCGATTTTTCTAACCAGCATGAGTGGCTTGAAATAACGCTCATATTGCCTGAAACGCGGAGCGAAATCGGTGATCCGGTAGGTGCCTTCCGCAGTCGTTATTTCCGTACGGAGCACATTGGTATTCTCGATATAATACTGTTTGCTCGTGAATTCACCCACAGGCTTTATGGAAAATTGGCCACCCTTGTTGGAATCCAACAACCCCCCGAAGACAAACGAACGGTCGAAAGAAGGCCAACATAACCAAGAAATGTTACTGTCTTTCTGAACGTGCGCTAAGTAACTGCAGTTTCCAATAACTCCACTATGATATACATGTCTATTTCCCATACGTGACGATTATTCGCATTTCAAAAAAGGAAATACGAGTTCGATGTGTCTCAAATTTAAGAAAACACAACGCAATAACGAGAAAACTTGGAACATTGTTTACCGCTAGTCCATTAATTTCTTCTGCATCACGTAATCGTTCAACATATAACCATGGTAAGGGATGTCTACCGTCTCGACCGTCACAAAACCTTGGCGACCGTAAAACGTTACCGCGGGATTATTCCGGTTCACATTTAACTCCAGATACGAGTAACCGGCGGCCAGTGCGGTTTGGGCAACATGGTTAATCAGAAGTTTCCCTGTACCCTGCCCTTGTTCAGATTGGCTTACATACAACTTTTCGATCCGCATAACCTTTGGATTACCGAGTTTGGGCTGAAAGCCAATGAACCCAACGGCAATATCATTCCGTACAGCTAGCGAGAAACGCTGCCCCGTTTCGAGCTGCTTCCACAGTGCCTGCGTGGAATAAATCAATTTGAGCATGAGACCGATCTGATCATGATCGATATAGTTCCGATAGGTTGGCCACCAGATGTCATGTGCCAACTGACGTATTATTTGAAAATCCGCTTCCGTTGCCGCGCGTAATGTCACATTATTCAGGGCCATGCAAGAAGGTTACGAACTGCCCAGTCGGCAAAGCGTAATGTACGCCATTAAGCCTGTGCTCAGCGCGAGTGCA
Organism: Parapedobacter flavus; assembly: GCF_035818675.1. Lineage (NCBI taxonomy): Bacteria > Pseudomonadati > Bacteroidota > Sphingobacteriia > Sphingobacteriales > Sphingobacteriaceae > Parapedobacter > Parapedobacter flavus. The sequence goes on along the minus strand of NZ_JAYKZZ010000016.1, from coordinate 22,654 downwards.
CTTTCGTCGATATCGAATGTCGGTGTATGTACAGCCGACGTGATACCTCTAGCCTCATTACCGGTGCCTAGCCGGTAGAAGCAGGCGTCAGCTACCTGAGAATAATAGGCGAAGTCTTCCGCAGCGAGCCAGAGATCGAGGTCGACCACATTTTCCTTACCCAGGAAATCCTCCGCGTATCCGCGAATTTCTGCAGTTAGTTTTTCTTCGTTAACCAAGAACGGATAGCCACTGCGCACTTCAAAATCACAAGACCCGCCCATACTTTCGGCAATACCCGTAGCCATTTTCACCATCCGTGCATGTGCTTCCTTCCGCCATTGCTCATCAAATGTACGGAATGTGCCCTCGAGGTATACCGTATCGGGGATTACATTGGTGGCACCATTGGCAATCACTTTGCCAAAAGACAGCACACTGGGCAATTTAGGGTCGGCAACACGGCTGACAATCTGTTGTAAAGCGGTGATAATATGTGCCGTGATGACTACCGGATCAATGTTCTGCTGAGGCTGGGCGCCATGCCCCCCTTTGCCTTTCACCGTTACATATAACTCGTCGGTGGAGGCCATGTATTTTCCAGGTCGAAAGCCTACTTTTCCCGCGGGGATCAGCGGCATTACATGCTGTCCGATGACCGCTTGCGGCACCGGATTTTGCAGTGCTCCGGCTTTAATCATGAGACTGGCCCCTCCCGGCAACCGCTCCTCGCCAGGTTGGAATATCAGTTTTACCGTCCCTCCGAAATCCGCTTTCAACGACTGAAGGATATGCGCAGTACCTAGCAGCGAGGCCGTATGTACGTCATGTCCACAGGCGTGCATCACACCACTATTTTGCGATCCATATTCGCGCCCGGCTACTTCGGTAATGGGTAGCGCATCCATGTCAGCGCGCAATGCCACCACCTTATCGGAAGATTGCTCACCATGGATGAGTGCTACCAACCCGGTATCGGCCATGGGTATATAGGAGATTCCGAGCTGATCCAACTGCGATTTTACAAACGCCGACGTTTCGTATTCTTGGAAAGAAAGCTCGGGGTTCCGGTGCAGGTGCCGGCGCCACCCCACAGCCTTTTCATGGATCTGGGCGGCTAAGGAATGGATTTTATCTTTCATCGCTGACCTTTCGCTATTGGTATACGTAAATTTCTTCGGTAAATACGAACACGTTGTTGAATTGCTTCCGAAGGCCCTGCATAAGATCTTGCGCTTCGCTTCTACTTCTGAAGTCACCTACCTTTACGCGGTAGTTGGGCTCCTCGTAACTCAAGTAGGTGTCGATGCCTTTGTACAGTTGTTTAAAACGAGCCTGCTCGGCATACGCTTCCGAGCGGTTCGATCCAGAATAAATCTGGACACGAAACCCCGTAGCCGTGGTACGAGTGGCTGTTTCCTTATCGACAGGCGGTCTGGTAGGAGAGGTCGCCGTTATATTGGTACCCTTCCGGCTCCGTTGCATCAAGCTGATCAACGGGTCGGCTACGACTTCCACTTTGCCCCGCTGCTGGGCGAAGCTGTCCATGCAGGAAAAACCAAGGAATAGGATAGTAAGTATAACGAAACCTCTTTTTTCCATAACCTTTACTGTATTATGCGCCGTGGCAGTTTTTATATTTTTTGCCACTGCCACAGGGGCAGGGGTCGTTCCGCCCTACTTTCTGTTCATTGCGAACGGGTTGGGTACGTTGCACCTCTCGGGTATCTTCCACCGGGGCACCGCCGCCGGCGCCCACAAGCTCGGGCTTAGATGTCTTCACCCGCGCCTCTTGCCGAGGTGCCGGCCTAGCCTCACGCACGTCCTGGGGCTGCTGTTGGGGAATTTCCCCTTTGAACAGAAAGCCAACAACATCTTTGTTCATTTCGATTAGCATATCGCGAAACAAGTTGAAGGCCTCCATTTTATAGATAATGATGGGGTCTTTTTGCTCGTACACCGCATTCTGGACAGATTGTTTCAACTCGTCCATATCCCGTAAGTGTTCTTTCCAAGCCTCATCGATTAATGCGAGGACTACGCCTTTTTCGAACGACTTGAACACTTCTTTGCCGCCCGATTCGACTGCCTTTTTCAGGTTGGTTGCCACTTGGATACCGCGAAGGCCATCGGAGAATGGAACCACGATGTTCTCAATTTGCTCGCCCCGCGTGGCAAACACGTCGGTCAGCACCGGTAGCGTTTGTTTCGCTATTTTTTCGGATTTCTCCCTATAATAGCCAATAACCTGCTCAAAAAGCTTTTCCGTAAGTGACACGATGCTGCTATCTGCAAATTCAGCCGCATCGATTCCAGGATCCAACGAGAAAATGCGGATTACCTCCAGTTGGAAGTCATCGTACGTTCCCGCCTCCTTGCTTGTTGTCACGGTGTCTTCCACCACATCGAAGATCGTGTTGTTCAGGTCTACATCCAGACGCTCGCCGAACAACGCATTTTTACGCTTGGCGTAGATAACACTCCGTTGGGAGTTCATCACATCATCATACTCGAGGAGACGCTTGCGTATACCGAAGTTGTTTTCTTCTACTTTCTTCTGCGCACGCTCTATGGATTTGGTAAGCATGCTATGTTGCATGACCTCGCCATCCTCTACACCCATCTTTACCATGATGTTGGAAATCCGTTCAGAGGCAAATAGCCGCATCAGCGGATCTTCAAGCGACACGAAGAACTGTGATGACCCGGGGTCACCCTGGCGGCCGGCACGGCCACGTAGCTGGCGGTCCACACGCCGAGACTCATGCCGCTCGGTACCGATGATGGCCAAACCACCGGCGTCCTTTACACCAAGGCCCAGCTTGATATCTGTACCACGGCCGGCCATATTGGTAGCAATCGTTACCATCCCCGGCTGGCCCGCTTCTGCAACGATATCGGCTTCACGTTGGTGCAGCTTGGCGTTCAACACGTTGTGTTTTACGCCACGCAACTTAAGCATCCGGCCGAGCAATTCGGAGATTTCCACCGAAGTGGTGCCTACCAACACGGGCCGTCCTTGTTGCGTTAGTTGGTGGATTTCTTCAGCCACCGCGTTGTATTTCTCGCGGGCGGTCCGATAAATCAAATCATGCCTGTCATCACGCTGGATATCGACATTGGTCGGTATTTCGACCACGTCTAACTTATAGATCTGCCAAAGCTCACCCGCCTCCGTAACAGCGGTACCGGTCATACCGGCGAGTTTGTGGTACATACGAAAATAGTTCTGCAAGGTAACCGTGGCATACGTCTGCGTCGCATCTTCGACTTTTACGTTTTCCTTGGCCTCAATGGCTTGGTGCAGTCCGTCTGAATAACGGCGACCATCCATAATCCGACCGGTTTGCTCGTCGACAATCTTCACCTTACCCTCGTCGATGATGTATTCATCGTCGCGCTCAAACAACGTGTAGGCCTTGAGAAGCTGATTGACCGAGTGGATACGTTCTGATTTGATGGCGAAGTCGCGCATCAATTCTTCTTTTTTAGACAGCTTCTCCTCGGGGCTGAGGTCCGATTTCTCAATCTCAGCAACATCGCTGCCTACATCGGGCATGATGAAGAAACCGGGGTCTTCGCCGGATGCGGTTATGAGTTCGATTCCCTTCTCGGTAAGCTCTACCTGATTGTTTTTTTCATCGATGACGAAATAAAGCTCGGCATCGGCCTTGGGCATGTTCTTGCTCTGCTCTTGCAGGTAATAGTTCTCCGTTTTCTGAAGCACCTGCCGATTATTGCCATCACTCAAGAACTTAATCAATGCCTTATTCTTCGGCAACCCGCGATGGGCCCGAAACAGAGCGAGGCCGCCGCTTTCGGCATCCGTGTCGCCCGAGGCAATGGCTTTCTTTGCCTCATTCAGCACACCGTGGATAAATGCTTTCTGGGTATTGACCAGCCGCTCAATACGCGGCTTAAGCTCATAAAACTCATGCTGGTCGCCCCGCGGTATCGGGCCGGAGATAATCAATGGTGTACGTGCATCGTCAATCAGCACCGAATCCACCTCATCGACCATGGCAAAATGCAATTTGCGTTGTACCAGTGCTTCGGGCGACTGCGCCATGTTATCACGCAGATAATCGAAACCGAATTCGTTATTTGTACCGAAAACGATATCTGCCAAGTATGCGTTGCGCCTCGCCGGCGAGTTAGGTTGGTGTTTATCGATACAATCCACACGCAAGCCGTGGAACTCAAATAACGGACCATTCCATTCGGCATCACGCCGTGCGAGATAATCGTTCACCGTTACGATGTGGACGCCTTGCCCAGATAGCGCGTTCAGATAGGCTGGCAAGGTGCCTACCAATGTTTTACCCTCACCAGTGGCCATCTCGGCTATCTTGCCCTCATGAAGGACGATACCACCGATCAACTGGACATCATAATGAACCATATTCCAGGTTACTTCCGTTCCCGCAGCTACCCATGTATTTTGCCATACGGCTTTGTCGCCTTCAATTTTGATGTGCGTTTTTGAGGCCGCAAGCTCCCGGTCGAAATCAGATGCGGTAACGGTTATTTCTGTGTTTTCAGTAAAGCGCCGTGCGGTTTCCTTAACGACGGCAAATGCCTCCGGAAGCAGTTGCATCAACACTTCTTCCAGCTGCCGGTCGCGATCCTTACCCAACTTGTCTACTTTGTCGTAGATAGCCGTTTTTTCCGTCATCTCGGTACCCTCTTGGTCGGCCTCAAGTTTCAGTGCGGCAATCTCCTTATCGGTATCGGCGAGAAAATCAGCGATACGCTGCTTAAAAACGGCTGTCTTTGCCCGCAATTCATCGTTGGTAAGGGGCGCCAGCTTTGGATATTCTTCCTTAATTTTTGCCACCAATGGCTGAATATGCTTGATATCCCGGTCTGACTTACTGCCGAATATTTTACTTAAGAATGTTAACATTTGTTATCGTTTATTACCTGACACACCTCATCGTCAATAATGGCACCAAAAACCATTTTCGGCCAATATGACATACTGGACAAAGTTAATCATTAGATTTTAGATTGTAGATGTTAGATTGTAGATAGTGACCCGGTTAAATCATGGGCTGAATGTTAGCCCGTAGGCTCTAAGAATAGTTCTTGTGTAGTCCGGGGCACCAGCTGCAACGCCCAAGCTTGGTTGAAAAGCGTTTGTATAGCCGCCCGGCCTGTATCACCAAGTGTGACCGAAAAGGGGTTGACATACAACTCGATATGCTTATACATGACCTCCTCGCTCATTTCTTGCGCGTGAAAACGGATAAAGTCGATGCCGGACTGTGGATTGGCCAACGCGAACTCGACGCTTTTGCGTATGACTCGGTTTATTTTGCGCTTTATATCGTCGGTGAGCCTACGACTCGCTACAATGCCGCCCAATGGAATGGGGGAGCCAGTGGTCCTTTCCCAGTAATCACCAAGATCCATAACCTTATGTAGCCCCTTATGCTGATAGGTGAAGCGATTCTCGTGTATGATGAGACCTAGGTCGATATTGCCGTCAACCAACGCATGTTCAATAGCGGAAAACACCATTTCTCGCTTATGGACTAACCCCGGGAATGCCAGGCCCAATAAAAAGTTGGCCGTTGTATACTTTCCCGGAATACCCACCGTTAATCGCTCGGTATGCGCTCGCACACCATCACCGGTTGCCAACAGTTGCTCCGCAAGGACTTGGTCTTTAGTAATCAGCAGCGGCCCGACACCGAACCCCAGCGCACTGCCTGCATCGAGCAAAACATAGTTCTCGACGGCATATGCGTAAGCGTGGTAGCTCAGCTTGGTGATGTCCAACTCGGCATTGAATGCCTTTTGATTCAACGTTTCTACATCCTCGTAGTATACCTCGAAACTCAGTCCCTCGGTATCAATCTTGTGATGGATGAGCGCGTCGAAAATAAACGTATCATTGGGACAGGGGGAAAACCCGAGCGAGAGTCTCATGCTAACGACAATTTCTCAATAAAAATTAAAAGAAGCAGGGCTACAAACGTAATCAACAGCACACCGCGAGCGCTTCGATCCAGCGCCCACCTGTAAAAAACCCGGAGGAGCAATAGGTTAATAGCTGCAGCGATAACATACAGACTCAACGGATTCATAGTTACGCCTAGCGGAGAAAATTCCTTAAGCAGCCAAGCTAATGCCGGTGCAGGCACGCCTAAAAGGCAACCTAAAAAAAACGAATTCCGTTGCATTTAATTACCGTCAAAATTCCACGAATTGAGCTCGGGTATCGCATGGTGGGCAGTCATGTCAAATTGAACGGGCACAATGGAAGCGTACCCATTCTGAAGAGCCCACACATCGGTATCCTCTCCGCGATCACGCAGCTGGAAGACACCCGTAAGCCAATAATAGCTGCGATTACTCGGATCTGTTCTTTCATCAAACTCTTCTGCCCATTTCGCGTCTGCTTGCCGACATATTTTAACTCCCTTTATCTTATCACCCTTCGGAAAGTTTACGTTAAGCAGTGTGCCTTTGGGCAGCCCGTTGGCGAGGACCTGCTTGGTAATACTTTGGATATAGGGCCGACAATTAGAAAAGTCGGCGTCAATCTCCAAATCGTCATAAGAAAATCCGATGGATGGGATATCCTCGATGGCCCCTTCTACGGCGGCTGACATCGTGCCCGAATATAATACATTGATCGAATTATTAAGACCATGATTGATCCCGGAGACACAGACGTCGGGCTTTCTCCCCTTGAAGACTTTGTTTACTGCAAGTTTAACGCAGTCAACAGGAGTCCCAGAGCATTTATACATTTCAACTTCGGGATAAATATAGATACGGTCGATACGCAAGGGGTTACCGATCGTTATCGCGTGTCCGGTTCCGGACTGTGGCCCTTCTGGTGCCACCACCGTAACATCACCTATTTCCTGCATTTCTTCAATCAATACCTTGATACCCGGGGCGGTGACGCCGTCATCGTTAACCACGAGGATAGAGGGCTTTCTTTTTACCATTGGGCTAAGTTAAAAAGAAAAAGCGTTACCGATGTTACCAGTAACGCTTTCGCTTAATTTTACATTAAACTAAAATGCCCACACATGCAAGGTTACAACTTATTTAACCAATCGACCACCTCATCGCGAGCTTTGCCCGTCTTCTTCTGGATACGGCCGATCAGCTCATCTTCCTTTCCCTCTTCGTATAACAAATCATCATCTGTCAAGTCCGCGTACTGTTGTTTGGCCTTCCCTTTCAGCTCGTTCCAATTCCCTTTTAATCTTAAATTACTCATCGTTCTATGTTCTAATTTATTCAACTAACATATAAACACCTATACGACGGATAAGTTTGCCTAGGTACAAGAAATAATCCACCCCTTATAAAAGGGATCATAAAAAAACGGCCAACCCTTATGAGGTTGGCCGTTTTTTTATCAGCAATTCTAATTGATTTTGCTTAGTTCTTGATTTCAACACGACGGTTAAGTACGCGGCCTTCTTCAGTAGCGTTTGAAGCTGCAGGAGCAGCTTCTCCGAACGCCTGAACGTTGATTTTGGCAGCGTCAACGCCAGAGTTAACCAAGTATTGTTTAACCGAGTTAGCACGGTCTTTTGACAACGTCATGTTGTAAGCTTCAGTACCTTCGGCAGAAGCATGACCGTCTAATGTAACGGTTGCACCGCTTTCGCGCAATTCAGATGACAAACGGTCGAGAGTTGAGTACGACTCAGTTTTCAATACCGAACTGTCGAACTCAAACTGAATGTTTGAATAGGTACCAGTAGTGGCAGTAGCTTCAGGCTCTGGGAACTTAATCGGGCAACCAGCACCATCAACCTGAGTACCAGCAGGAGTACCTGGGCATTTGTCAAAACGATCAGAAACACCATCACCGTCTTCGTCATTGTTCAACTCATCAACAATGCCTTCCAATGTAGATACGCGTTGTTTCAATGCTTCAAGCTCGTTGCGCAATGAAGGGTCTTTCAACTCATCATACAAGGTAGACACAGGGTTATGCCAAGTCAAATCCGGTTTCGAAGAAGAACCCAAAGAGAATTCTAAACCTGCGTAAGTGTAAGAGAATTTGTCATTAGCTGCACGGTTCTCAACCGGGCCGAACAATGACTTGTCATCAACAAAGTTCATGGTATAACCCAAGTTCAACGCTACACGGTCTGACAGCTTGAATTTAACGCCTACGCCTACAGGGATGTAGGTTTCACGTTTGAAATCACGGTCATGGGCACCGGTACGCTCCCCAGGGAATTCTTCGCCCCAAGCGCCCGTATTATCCCAAGCACCAGAAGAACCATCGGCATCCGTATAACCTACCGGATTGAAGGCGATTAGGCCGTAACCTACACTTGCATAGAAGTTAACAACGTTCTCACGACGCAAGAAGTCGATGGTAGCCAATTGGAATACACCATTTAAGCTAGCAGCATATTGCACAGAGGTCTCGGCCGACTGGAACGGACCAGCTCCTGAGGTTCCGTTTGCTGCAGCGAACGAATACGTATTGCCCACACCGTTGTTGTTGTAAGTAAAAATCCTACCGCGGTTGGCAGCTGCTTCTAAACCAAACCAGCTCGACAATTGCTTACGTACAGTGATACCGTAGTATTCGCGCAGCTTGTACTCTCCGAAACCTACTTTTTGGTTAAACGCATTCGATCCGCCGATGATTACAGATGGTGTAGTAAAACCACCGTTTACACCGATAGACCATGTTCTGTATTGGGATCTTCCTCCAAATACAGTCGGCTCTTGTGCCTGCACTGTATCGGTGAGCCCGAAGGCTGCTACAAGCGAGCAAGCAACTGCCGTTTTGATTGTAGAATAATTCATACTCTTGTTTTTTTTAAGGTTAAAAATTTTTAATTGTCTAATTTCTCGCAAAAATAACCAATAGTTTGATTCCCGCAATATTTGCAAATACTATTCCAGTTTTTTATCTTTTTATGATTTTCTAAAAAAAAACGCAGAAACACACCTTCTCCTTTAGATTAAATCAAATACGCCCCTTTGATACACAGACGTTTACAACAAACGTCGCGTGTTGATTAAACTTCAACACGTAGCAGACGTGTTATGCTTCCCGCCGTACTCACCTCAAAATAGCATGACCTCTTCTTCCACGATACCAAACCTCGAATGTCTATTTTTTTAGTCAGTCTAGCAAATGTGCTGTAAATCTACAGATTAATTGCTTCCGTTCCTAAATTTTTATGATTTTATCTTTCGGTGCAGTCCATCACAGCGGGCATACTATCCCCCGCGGTCAAAAAAGGTAATGGATAACGGTATAAGTAATACCGGCCAATATCGCCGAAACAGGAATAGTGAGTACCCACGCCCAAAGTAGGCTGATTGTAACTCCCCACCGCACAGCAGACACACGTTTAACCACGCCGACCCCGATAATTGACCCTGTAATCGTATGGGTTGTAGACACCGGAATGCCGAAATGTTCCGTTATACCCAATGTAATCGCTCCCGCAGTTTCTGCCCCCACACCTTCCAACGCGTTCACTTTCGTAATTTTGGTCCCCATCGTCTTTACGATTTTCCACCCGCCGCTCATCGTCCCTAACGCAATCGCAGAATAACACGTCAATGGAATCCATTCGGGCATACTATCCCCCGACTGCAAATACCCACCCGCTACCATAGCGACGAAGATAATGCCCATCACTTTCTGTGCATCGTTCCCCCCATGCGCAAAGCTCAACGCGGCCGATGATACCAGCTGTAGTTTCCGAAACCACCACTCCGCGACTGACGGCTTGGCTCGCTTGGATATATTTATGATAATCAGTGTAATGATGACGGCGATAATCATTCCTACCGCGGGCGCCAGCACGATAAACGAAATGATTTTCAATGTCGCATTCAAGTTAATCGCTCCGATAACATTGTCGCCCAAAATAAAAGCATGTGTCATACCGGCACCAGCAAATCCACCTATCAGCGTGTGCGAGGAGCTGGAAGGCACACCATAATACCACGTAAACAGGTTCCAACCAATTGCCGCTACCAGCCCTGCCAGAATCACGTCTAATGTGATGTACTCCTCCAGCACTGTCTTCGCTATGGTGTTGGCCACTTTGTGATCGGTGAAATAAAAATACGCAGCAAAATTGAACATCGCAGCCCAAAGTACTGCTTGAAAAGGAGACAGCACCTTCGTCGATACGATGGTGGCGATAGAATTAGCCGCATCGTGAAAGCCATTGATATAATCAAATGCAATAGCAAGGACGACAACAACAATCAATAATGTGCTGATCATATGAACTTAGGCGTTTTTCACTAAAATACTTTCCAACACATTGGCTACGTCTTCACATTTATCGGTAGCGGTTTCCATAGCAGATAGTACCTCTTTATACTTAATTAGTACAATGGCGTCTTTCTCAAACTCGAAAAGTTCACCCACCGCCTTATCAAATATATAATCGGCTTTATTCTCAATGCTGTTGATCCGCACACAGGAATCTGTGATATTCCGGATATTTTTTAGGTTGCGTAATTCGTGAACGGCTTTGGCCACATCTTCGGTAGCCTCTAAAATCAAATCGGCCATTTCGATAATGGGCTCTGTAATCTGCTCCACTTTGTATAAGTCGATGCGGTTGGACGCATCGTGTATAAAATCGGCGACATCATCTAGGGAGCTGGTCAACGTATGGATGTCTTCGCGGTCAAATGGTGTAATGAAGTTTTTCCCGAGCTCCAAATGTATCTGATGCGAAATATCGTCCCCGCGATGTTCGAGGTCTTCGATTTTTCGGCATAGTTCCTTCCGTTTATCGGGATCTGCTAGGTTAACCAGTTCCTTTAGTAGCTTAGCCATATCAATGAGGTTGCTACTTGCCTGTTCAAACAATGGAAAAAACTTTTTGTCTTTAGGAACGAAATATTGAAATATGCTATTGAGCGACATAGGGGATTTTATTTATGCAAAAATATGACGCCAATGTTAACTTAATGTTAATTAACAACTCTTTTTCATATTAATTGCCGGCAAGAAGAACTTACAACGATGGTTTCACCTTCTCCAAGGTAAAAGCAAATGTCGTTCCGACGCCCTCCGTACTGCGCACATTGACCGTTTGTTGGTGTGCTTCGATGATGTGTTTTACGATAGATAGTCCCAAACCTGAACCGCCTATCCTCCGCGACCGGCTCTTGTCCGTCCGATAAAATCGCTCGAAAATCCGTGGAAGATTTTTCTCCTCAATCCCAATACCATCGTCTGTTACTTCCACAAGTACTGTTTCAAATAGTTCATAGACCCTTATGTCGGTCTGCCCCCCCCGCTTACCGTACTTAATGGAATTGCTGACGAGGTTCACAAATACTTGACGTAGCTTCTCCCGGTCTGCCCTTACCAAGGTAGGGGATTGGTATTTTTCTTTAAAAACTAGCCCGATCTCGTAGTATGAGGCTTTATCCTCCATCGATTCAAGCACTTCGCTGATCAACGTGATAAGGTCGAATTTTTGGTAATTGATTGGAACCTGTCCACTTTCCAATTTCGATATTTCATCCAGGTCTTTTATTAAAAACGATAGCCGATCCAGGTTCGAAGATGCTTTCCTCAAAAACTGCGTCGCCATCTCGACGTCTTCCTGCATCATGCCGTCCTGCAACGCATCGACATAACCTTGAAGGGCAAACAAAGGTGTTTTAAACTCATGCGCTACATTGGAAAGAAATTCCCGCCGAAACCGCTCCTGCTCCTTCAACCGATCTATTTCCTTCTTCTTCTCCTTCGCCCAATCCCGCACCTGCTGCTCAACATCATTGATTGGGTCGTCGCTCATTTTTTCGCCCAACGCGTCTTTAAGATCTTTTCCCAGTTTAAGGTTGTGGATGAGCTTATAGATGAGCTTTATCTTGCCGTAAATATAACGTTGGAATAAATAATAGAATGTTAAGAAGCTGATGGCGAATGAGATGATGAAGGTAACGAGGAAATGCTGCCAACTGTGTTGAAAATAGAAATTCACGCAGGCCATAGACAGCCCAACGGCACAGGCATTGATAAAAACAAGCAGGATAAACCTCATGACATTAGCAAACCACTAGTCGAAGCGACCGAGGACGGTCAGCCCCCCCGAAACCCTATCCCCGATGTTAACATTCACTTTTGTCCCTAAAGGAAGAAAAACGTCTACACGCGAACCGAACTTGATAAAGCCGAACTCTTCCCCCTGGGTTACTGCTGAGCCCTCTTGCACATACCAAACGATGCGGCGTGCCATAGCTCCGGCTATTTGTCGGAATAGTACTTCTTTGCCCCCGGCGGTTTGCACCGCGATGCTGGTCCGTTCGTTAAGGGTAGACGATTTGGGATGCCAAGCCACCAGGTATTTTCCTGAATGATAGCGGAAGAAACTAACTTTTCCGCTTACCGGATTGCGGTTGATGTGTACGTTCACCGGCGACATAAAAATAGACACCTGTATCCGCTTATCGTGGAAGTACTCCGTTTCTTCGGTTTCTTCAATCACCACCACTTTCCCGTCGGCAGGGCAGAGGATATTCTTTTCATCCGTAATCACGCGCCTGCGCGGATTTCGGAAAAATTGTAAAACAGTGACAAACAACAGGAACGAAACAAGATAGGTCGCCCACACGATAAACGCATTATCCGACACAAAATAATGCACCAAGGCGTTGGCAACTAAAATCACCAATACAACAATAGCAATGCTAGTATATCCTTCTTTATGGATGGTCATTTATAGAAATTAATGGACAAACTTAGATAAATTTCTTCTATATACCATAGATACCGGACTGCCAATTGGGTCTTTTTATCTCGAGTTCTTAAACTTCCCAACAAATTGTATCTTGTGAACGTTTATACTCGTTGGGTATGAAAGAGAATGGGCTGCTATGAGAATACGATTCACCGCTTTAAAAGGAACGCTGCTGATGATGGGCGTGGTTGCCTTTTCATCGCTTTCAGCACAGCAGACCATTCGCGGTAGGGTGACCGATGCAACCACGCATGAAGGCATCCCCGGTGCGACCGTCGTGCTGCTGTACACAGAGCGAGGTACGTCTACCGATAGCTCGGGAAATTACGCCATAACGCCGATAGGGCCCGCCACAGCGGTTCAGTTTACCGCATTGGGTTATAAAACGGTTACCAAAAAGCTGGAGCCCGATCCCCTACAGATTATTGATGTAAGCTTGGAAGAAGATTTCACGGCGCTTGACGAAGTCGTTGTCAGCGGGAAAGGGAGATACCGCAACCGTAATAACCCGGCTGTGGAGCTTGTTCGCAAAGTCATTGAGTATAAAAACGTGAACCGGTTGACGCGTTTTGACCATGTTTCCTTCAATGCATATGAAAAAATCATGATGGCGGTAAGTAATGTGCCTAAGTTTGTCGCCAATAATGTACTGACCAAGGGCTATCGCTTTGTGTTTGAAAATGTAGACACAACCTTGGTCCCCGGTCGAGCGCTTCTGCCAATTTACTTAGAAGAAAGCCTTTCAAAACAATACCATCGGCTGTATCCCGGGGCCACCAAAACGGTCATCACCGCAAACAAAAAGACCGAACTGGATGCCCGGTACGTCAACAACGAAAATATCCAGACCTATTTCAATTTTATCTACACCGATGTGGATATTTATGAAAACAACGTGTTGATTCTAAACAAGCCTTTTCTAAGTCCAATTGCTGACGCCGCACCGTTATTCTACAAGTTTTTTATTACGGATACTATCGCTACAGCCGAAGGCAAATTTGTTGAATTAACGTTCGTACCCAGGAACAAAACCGACCGGCTTTTCTCGGGCAGGCTACAGGTTACGTTAGATGGAAATTACGGCATACGCCGTGCCGACATCCGGGTAGACCGGCAGGCAAACCTCAACTGGGTGAACGACTTTTCACTTTCGCTCCGCTTTCATCGCCACGAAAACGGCACATACCTTCCGGCTTATTCCGAAATGAAAATCAACTTCGGACTGCAAGGGAGTGACGGGGGGGCATTCGGTCAACGAACATTGGTGTATTCCGGATACGATACGGAAACGATGATCCCTCCAAACACATTTAATGGCCAACAAACAACGGAGGCTCCCGGCGCTGACGCTCGATCTGCACCATTCTGGGATAGCAAACGACCGCTAGCGTTGACACCCGTTGAGGCAAAGACATATGCTAACCTGGATAGCCTGCAAAACAATCGTTCGTTCAAGCGGACATTGAAGCTGGGGTATTTGCTTGCGCAAAGCTATCTAAACGCGGGCCCGGTCGAATTCGGCCCCATAGAACACACCTATAGTTTCAACGAGCTTGAAGGAAGCCGTATCCGGATTGGCGGACGAACCACCCGCGGGCTATCCGAAAAGTTGTATGCGGAGACCTATACCGCTTATGGAACCACAGATAATCAATTGAAATTCTATGGTAGCGTGGCTCACACACTCAATCGGCGACGCCTTGGCGAATATCCTGCACATTATATGCAGCTCACCTACCAACACGATGCGCGTGAGCCTGGGCAACTACTGGGATTCCGGAATGGTGACAGCTTTGTCCGCTCATTCCGCAGCGGCAAACAGGACAAATGGAGCTATTTTGACGTATGGAAACTTGGTCACGTTGTTGAATTTGGGCACCATTTTATGCTGCAAACCTCTTTCACCTCTCAGCGGGAGAACCCCGCCGCTAACCTTAACTTCATAACAGCAGCAAACAACCCCGATACAATACGCACACTGCGGACATCGGAGCTGGGGATCGACCTTCGATGGGCCCCCCACGAAGCATTTTTCCAACGTAATTTGGAGCGGACGCCGATTACCAATGAGTTTCCGATAATTAACTTGCGCTACAACATGGGCCTGAAGGGACTTTTTGGGGGCGAATATAGCTATCATGCCCTACGACTTGGCGTATCCAAACGTATATTCCTTTCCCAATTGGGCCTAGCCGATGCAAACTTGACCGCCGGCTACGTGTTTGGCACCGTGCCTTTTCCACTACTCGATATTCCCTATGCCAGTAGAAGCTATGCGCTGACGCAAGACGCTTATGCGCTAATGAACGACCTGGAGTTCGTGAGCGATCAATATCTCAAGCTGCACGTGGAATACCGGCCACACGGGTTTATCTTGAATAAGATCCCCCTATTGAAAAGACTGAAAATACGCGAGGTGGCCAGCTTCAAATTGCTCTATGGCGGTGTGCGGCCGGAGAACCGACCCGAGAATAACCCGGCGGTCTTTTTGTTCCCCACAGATGGAGACGGTAACCGAACGACGTTTGCCCTAAGCCGAACGCCGTATATGGAGGGCGCTGTGGGGGTGGAGAATATTTTGAACGTGCTGCGTATCGAATATGTACGGCGATTGTCATACCTCAACCACCCCGATATAAACAAAGGAGGGTTTCGTTTTAGTGTTAAAGTAGACTTCTAATCATGATTTATCAAAACTTACACATTGAAGACATAGGGCATATCCGGCGGATCACCATTGCCCGGGAGGCAAAATTAAATGCATTGAATAAAGCCACATTGTCGGAGCTACATAGTGCTATTACCGAAGCATTGTCTTCAGATACGGTAAGGGGCGTAGTACTAACCGGTGCCGGAGAAAAGGCGTTCGTGGCAGGAGCAGACATCTCCGAATTTGCTTCCTTCAACGTAGACGAAGGACGGGAGCTGGCACGTGTGGGTCAAATCACTGTATTTGATGTAATACACCACGCCACTAAACCAATCGTCGCCGCAATTAATGGGTTTGCCCTTGGAGGCGGGCTGGAACTTGCCTTGGCCTGCCACATCCGGGTTGCAGCCAGTCATGCGAAGATTGGTCTGCCAGAGGTTTCGCTAGGACTTATACCGGGGTACGGCGGCACACAGCGCTTAGCGCAGCTGGCCGGACGTGGCCGGGCGTTCGAAATGATCCTAACCGGTGATACAATCACTGCCACCGAAGCCCATGAATACGGTATCATAAATCACATCACTGAACCTACGGAGCTGCTCGCTAAAGCAGAGCATATCCTCCACCGTATATTATCGCGGTCACCAAGTGCCGTCGCCGCCGCTATATACGCCATCAACGCGGGCTTTGCAGGCTGGCGCACGGGTTTCGAAACCGAGATCGAACAGTTTGGCAAATGTTTCGATACGCCCGATTTTAAAGAGGGGGTTTCCGCTTTTCTGGAAAAGCGGAAACCAAATTTCTGATGGTAAGCACACCGCCGAAAATACCTTAAAAACAGGGATTTCCATTTCAACGCTGTCACCATATATCTTTGTGGCAGAAATGATGCTTATGAAGACTCTTATACCCAACGGCCCGCCCGTTTCACGCCGCATTCTTCCGGTGTTACTTTTACCGTTGTGTGCACTGTTCAGTTCGTGCTTTCAACTGATCAAGGAAATGACAGTAAATTCAGATGGTTCGGGTACCTTCGCCCTCACAGCAAATCTAAGCCAAAGTCGCAGTAAACTTGCCTCCGTGATGCTACTGGATAGTATAAATGGACATAAGGTGCCTTCAAAACCCGACGTTCGAAAAGAAATATCGCTTGACCGCTACATCGCATTCCACAAGCTTTTTGGCTCCATGGGCGACTTCTATTTCAAGTCAAATGGTGTTAAGGGCAACCGCATATCGGGTGAGTTCGTCGCCCAAACACCAGCAGGCTTCGATAATTCTTTACAATACTTGTTTAGCCTGGTTGATTACGCCACTGAGCAGCGCTAGCCGCACGTGTTAACAACGACAAGTAAGGGCCTCCGTTTGGAGGCCTTTGTTGTTTGCATATCAGGGGCTTTTTATCTATGTTTGCCGTCTTATGAGCAAACAGACGGATGACTTCTTCAAGCAAGTAGTTTCACATGCCAAAGAATACGGATTCGTATTCCCTTCGAGCGAGATATACGACGGCCTTAGCGCTGTTTATGATTATGGCCAATTAGGAGCCGAACTGAAAAACAACCTGAAGCAATACTGGTGGAAAGCCATGGTGCAGCTCCATGAGAATATCGTGGGCATCGATTCGGCTATCTTCATGCATCCCACCACGTGGAACGCGTCCGGGCACGTGGATGGGTTCAATGACCCCATGATCGACAACAAGGATTCGAAGAAACGTTACCGTGCCGACCAGCTCATCGAAGATAAAATTACCCGCTACGAGACTGACGGGAAAACAGCGAAGGCCCAGCAATTGCAAGCCGACCTTGATGCCGCACTTAATGATGACGACCTGCCCCGCCTGAAAGCCATCATCGAGGAACACAACATCGTCTGCCCCATATCCGGCACCAAGAACTGGACCGACGTACGGCAGTTTAACCTCATGTTTTCCACGCAGATGGGCGCATCGGCAGAGGGTGCGGAAACCGTTTACTTGAGACCGGAGACCGCCCAAGGGATTTTCGTTAACTTTCTGAATGTACAGAAGAGCGGGCGGATGAAGGTTCCCTTTGGTATCGCCCAAATCGGCAAAGCGTTCCGCAACGAAGTCATTGCCCGCCAGTTTATCATGCGCATGCGCGAGTTCGAACAAATGGAGCTGCAGTTTTTTGTACGGCCTGGCACCGAAATCGAATGGTACAACAAATGGAAGGAAACACGGTTGAAATGGCACCTTGCTATCGGGGGCAACCAATCCAAATACCGCTACCACGACCACGTGAAGCTGGCACACTATGCCAATGCGGCGGTAGATATCGAATATGAGTTTCCGTTCGGATTCAAAGAGGTGGAAGGTATCCACTCCCGTACGGATTTTGACCTGACCCAACACCAGAAGTTTTCAGGTAAGAAGCTGCAATATTTCGACCCTGAAGTCAATCAAAACTACGTTCCTTACGTGGTGGAAACCTCTATTGGGCTCGATCGCCTTTTTCTCACCGTGCTATGTAACTCTTTTGAGGAAGAAGACCTGAGTACTGAAGAGAAGAAAGACTCAAGGTCCGTACTCCGTTTCCACCCCACACTTGCGCCCATCAAAGCGGCCATCCTACCACTCACCAAAAAGGACGGATTGCCCGATAAAGCGCGGGAAATATTAAATCGACTGAAAATCGATTTCAATGTCAGGTATGACGAAAAAGACGCCATCGGCAAACGCTACCGCAGGCAAGATGCCATCGGTACACCTTTTTGTATCACCGTAGATTATCAATCGCTGGAAGACGATACCGTTACACTGCGGCACCGCGACAGCATGGAACAAGAGCGGGTGCCCGCAGCAGAGCTGGAAAGGATCATCGGTGATCTCGTAGGTTGGAAAAATTTACTTACGGCGCTATAGGCCAATAATAGGCGCTGCTTTTACAAGTTGCTTTTTTCAAAGGTCGCGATCTGCGCGTCCATTATATATATTGAACTCCGCAATGGACACCCGTGATCGATAGTGCTCCGCGCTTGCAATCGCATCGACGGTAAACCGGAAATAGCGAGCTTCCACCTTGTTGTCGAATGCCACATATTGCTCGATGGGGTTGGCCACAATGTTGGCGAACTCTCCAGCCGCTGTGGTATCCCATGTAATTCCGTCACGGCTGGTAGCCAGCTTATACCGACTCACAAGTCCTGCGGTTTCACCGTCTTGTCTGGGGAGGTAGCCGAAGCCGGAAAGGGTATGGATATGCCCCATGTCCACTACGAGCTGTTGAGGTAGGTCTGTTTCCGCCGTCAACCAAAAGGTTTCTTTCTTGCCATCGACAGCCAATGCCGGGTCTCCACCTTTGAAATCATTATCGATCATTTGCCAATTCGCGCGGTCGACACCAACTCGCACGGTCTCGCTTAATGAATAACTCGTTTGGGCCACTCTGAACAGACCAAAATCGCTCAACGCCACCGCGACCGGTGCAAATAAGCGCAAACGCAGGCGTTGGGCGATTATTGGCTCTTCCAGGGGAATAATCCGGCTAGCCCCGATGCTGGTCGCACGGGCGAGCGGTGTCCATCCCGTATCATTCCAAACATCCACCCATACGCTATCCAGCCGTTGGCCCAGTTTAATGTTTTCGCGCAGACGAATCAGGTCGAAAGTCTTCGTGCTTCCCAGGTCTATTATCAATTCGGGTGACGTCATATCGTCATCGCTTGCCCAATAACTGTAGCGGTCATCATCAAGCAGGTTGTCCGGCCCGAAGTGGCCGGTATCACCCTCGCGCACATTCGATGCCTCAAATTGAGCCCCGGCAGCCAGATTCGTCGCAAATGTTTCCGTTAATTTTATGCCGAAGCCCTCCAGTGCTGCCACATCAGCAGGGTGGAGCAGGCCGTCGGTGTTCGGTGCAAGCCCTAAATTCAGGGCTGCCCCACGCCCCACACTTTTAAGGTACAGGTCGAAAAGCTGATCGGGCGATTTCACCTGATTGTCCTGTTCGGGGTGGTAGAACCAGCCGGGTCGAAGCGGAACGTCGCATTCCGCAGGAATCCAAAATTTCCCGTCGCGCTTACCAGTACCTAAAAAGCGGTCATCTATATGCCCCGGGGCGGCCTTTCCACCGTCTGGACCGATGGGAGTAAATGTAGCCCACGAAGTCTCGGGCGCAATGCCTTTTTCGTTACCCACCCACCGGGTGTCCGGACCGATATCACTGAAAATCACAGCGGTGGGCTGCATCTCACGTGTTATTGGCCACGTCTTCTCTTGCCATTCGTAATAACTGGAGCGGTCGATTTTCCGCATTTCATTAGCGCCACCATAATACCCGTCACCGCCGTTGGCGCCATCGTGCCAGCTCGTAAAAAGCTCGCCATAGCCGCTGTACAACTCACGTAACTGCTCGCGATAAGCATCGGCATATTTTTCATTGCCATACTCCGGATCGTGACGGTCCCATGCTGATACATATATACCAAATTGCATCCCCTGTTTACGCACAGCCTCCATAAATTCCTTCACCATGTCGCCACTGCCGTTACGCCACGGGCTGTGCGTGATGTTATAATCAGTGGTTTTGGTGGGCCAAAGGCAAAACCCATCGTGGTGCTTGGCTACCGATATCAGCCCCTTGAACCCTGCCGATTTTGCTGCAGCAGCAATTTGGTTGGCATCGAAGTGTTGCGGATTGAACAAGCTGGCCGGCGCATCACCAAAACCCCATTCCTTATTCTGAAAAGTGGTAGGGGTGAAATGGATTAGACCATACAGCTCCATTTCATGCCAATTCAGCTGTGCCGCCGTTGGTATTGGCCCATAAGGAGCCGGCTCGTTTTTTTGTTGGCCATCGGATGAATCGCAAGCGCCAAAAGCGATGAGCGCCGCAAGCGAAATCAGATTGATACATTTATTACCGTTGATGCCTATCATAATGAAACGGGTTTATCGAAACGTAAAGATAGCAGTTTGACCAATAGAACGGCCCGATTGCAAGAATAATTGAGTCTTTAGGTAATACATTGCATAACGCTCCAGTGAATACATCATAAAATATTTTCGGTAACTCGGCATAGACGAGAGCGGGAAAGAGATATTAGTATGCTGTAAAACAATATATTATCTTTACCTATGCGTGTTTTTCAATTATAACTATAAAATAGGTAGACATTGTGTATATTTGCAGCGCATTGAGTTAAGTACACCAGCTATCGAAGATATGGTACAAGCATCTTTTTTAAAGAAACAACAGGTAGATCCGCGGATTACATTGGTAGGTGCCGGGCCGGGGGACCCCGACCTAATCAGTTTGAAAGGGGTTAAAGCCTTAAAAACCGCAAACGTTATCCTTTACGATGCGTTGGTAGATGAGCAACTGTTGGCCTATGCGCCTTCGGAAGCCATTAAAGTATATGTAGGAAATCCATCCGGCGACGAAAACTTCTCTCAGGATGTTGTCAACCAGCTGATGGTTGATTACGCATTGAATTTCGGTCATGTCGTGCGACTGAAGGGGGGCGACCTATTTGTTTTTGGCCGCGGACATGAAGAGCTGGATTATGCGGCCTCGTATAGTATCGAAGCCTCGGTTGTCCCTGGGATTTCAAGCGCCATTTCAGTACCCGGCCTCCAAGGCATTCCAGTAACCCATAGAGGCGTGAGCAATAGCCTTTGGATTCTCGCCGGATCAGACGACGAGGGAAACCTCTCGGAAGAGTTAAAGGACGCGGCTCAAAGTCGTGCAACAGTGGTGGTGTTACTGGGCTTCAACAAGCTTCCGGAAATTGTCGCCCTTTATCAGGCTGCCGGAAAGGGACGCTTGCCCGTCGCTGCCATTCAAAACGGTTCGATGGCGAATGAAAAAGTGGCCATTGGCATCGTCAATACCATCGTGGAGGTGACCGAAGAAAAGCAACTCGATAATATGGGGCCGGTGCTGTTGGTGTTCGGGTCGGCAGTCGAACTGAATCGGCAATTCCAGCCCATCAGCCGATTCTTCCAGCTAACAGCATGCAGTGAGCACATTGGTGAATAATAGACGGTAAGCTATTTTTTCGGAGCTGATTGGTCACTTACGCAGCGGAAACCGAGGTTGTTGCTCCCGCTACTGATTTCTCCTTTTCCTCGGCTGCCCGCAATATAGCGCTCACAATACTGTTCATTGCAAAGGAATGATCCCCCACGTTGTACACGTTTTACGGTTCCAGGCTCCAGGGGATCGTAGCTATCCGTAGGTCCTTTCGGGTTCGCTGCGGGACTATTCGCATAGTAGTCTGGACGATAATAATCCGAGCACCATTCCCATACGTTCCCATCCATATCGTACAACCCCCAAGCATTGGCCTGATACGATTTGACAGGTGCAACACCTTTGAAACCATCCTCGCCATAATCCTCTGCTGGAAAACTACCCTGATATACATTGGCTATCCAATGGCCTTTGGGTTTTAGGTCGTTACCCCAATAATACTTACTGTTGGTATGTCCTCCACGGGCAGCATACTCCCATTCTGCCTCCGTAGGAAGCCGCTTCCCCGCCCATTTGGCAAAAGCAGCAGCATCAGCATAAGCAATATGCACTACCGGCTCATTTTCGCGGCCCTGAAGATCGCTTCCCGGGCCCTCGGGTTGCCTCCAGCTGGCACCCGCCACGTAACGCCACCATTGGAGATGATTATTGAGATCCACCGCTTGGCTTGGTGGCGTAAACACCGCCGAGCCAGGCTGCAAGGCATCCAGTGGCACATTCGGAAAATCTTTCGGGTCTAGCGGTCGTTCTGCAATGGTTTGGTAACCTGTTGCTGCTACAAACCGTGCAAATTGAGCATTGGTTACTTCGTGCTCGTCCATCCAAAAACCGTCCACCGTCACTTCGTGTATAGGGTTTGCGTCGGCAAACTCCGCTGTTCCCATCAGGAATGTTCCCGCTTTAATGTAAACCATGGTAGCGTCATCGGCACCCAGAAAGGTATGTTCTTTCTCAGATTCAGCAATTGCAGCAGCACGCGAAGGGATTCCGTGCGAAACGCATGTAACCGTACTATCCACAACGGCGACACCCGTTGCCTGACGTTCTTCACGCGGATGGTTACATGCAATCATCAGCGCAATGACGGAGCCTGCTAAAGCGACATTTATAAATTGATATTTCAACACCATGGGATCCTAGATTTTCCACCACTAAATCAAACCTTACAATAAAACGTTAAAGATATAATTTTGGCTAGAAATATGGAAAGTATTGGATAACAAAAAAGCCCCATCGTTTTCACGTTGGGGCTTTCAGTAGGTTTTGGCGCCGACCTACTCTCACGCCTTTTACGGCAATAC